>NZ_JAUBSH010000163.1:0-6172 GCF_036704705.1 Microcoleus sp. K1-B1
AATACGTCAATATACTTACACAGAGAAAATCATTTAGGATTGATCTAGATAGAGAAAATCATTTAGGATTGCTATAGTCCCAGATAGTTAATAATAACAATGAGATAAGGGTCGAATCTTCCCTCGGAAACTGCAACTTGTTCCAATCCTATTCCTGTAAGCGAGGAGTTATTCACCTTGAAAAAACCGTGACCTACATTATGTGCCATATCGAAAGAGTAGGTGAGTACGGCGGCTTGTGCTTTGTCTACTCCTACCAATGACACGGCAGAAAACAAACTTAAAATTGTGCTAGCGATCGCACTTCCTAATCTGGGTCTTAGTTTTTGACTCATTGTTTTTTATATTAAGCTTTAGGTCAGTCTAGTTTATTTGAGTAAGCGATCGCCCGTAATTATCCACATTCTTAAAGTGAATTTTTTTGAAGTCAAAAATTGCGGAATGTAAATAACCGCAGTAATACGGATAAGTCATCTGTTGTATTTGTATAATTTATGACTTTAACTATTACTTTTGAACAGAAACCAGAAAAATGTTTGATGGTAATCGCCAAATATTCCGACAGGTTGGTGTTGTTCCGATGCTGCGGACGATCGTCCAGATGCTTATACATATTTAATAAATTTTGTCAATACGCAATTTCCAGATATTTAACCCCAGTATTCTGCCCTTGTGTATGAGTAGCTACTGCTTAGTAGCCGGATGCGATAATCGCAACTGAACTTAGAAATTCTTCACAAATAGTTTGACTGTGGTACTATCTGGATGGCTGTGAGTAGCTGAGGGAAGCCAAGGGGCTTGATTCCTGTGGTGGTGGAGGAGAATCCAGGAGTGCTAGATAGGATGTCATTGGGATACGCAAACGTTTTCGCCCAGCGAAGTCAACCTGAACCCCTCCGCATTGGGGTGATTGGGGTTGGCAATATGGGCCAGCATCACACGCGAGTTCTGAGCTTGCTAAAAGATATCGAACTCGTCGGTGTTGCAGACATAAATGTAGAGCGGGGAATAGATGTAGCAAGCAAATACCGGGTTCGCTTCTTTGAAGACTACCGAGATTTGCTCGCCCACGTAGATGCAGTTTGCGTCGCCGTTCCAACTCGCCTGCATCACCCTGTGGGGATGTCTTGTCTCCAAGCGGGTGTTCACGTTTTAATTGAAAAGCCGATCGCGGCTAGCATTGCCGAAGCCGAATCTTTGGTCAACGCGGCTGCTGAGGCCCACCGGATTTTACAAGTGGGTCACATCGAGCGCTTCAATCCAGCTTTTCAGGAACTCGGCAAAGTGCTGAAAACTGAAGAGTTACTGGCATTGGAAGCTCACCGGATGAGTCCCTATTCCCAGCGGGCTAACGACGTATCGGTAGTTTTGGATTTAATGATCCACGACATCGACTTGCTGCTGGAATTGGCAGATTCCCAAGTGGTGAAGCTGACGGCTAGCGGCAGCAGGGCATCAGATTCAGGTTATTTAGACTACGTGACAGCGACGTTGAACTTTGCTAACGGCATAGTCGCCACCTTGACTGCCAGTAAGGTGACGCACCGCAAACTCCGTTCAATCGTGGCTCACTGCAAAAATTCTCTGACAGAGGCAGATTTTCTCAACAACGAAATCTTGATTCACCGACAAACAACCGCCAATTACGTGACGGATTATGGTCAGGTGCTTTACCGTCAAGATGGGTTGATCGAGAAAGTTTACACCAGCAATATTGAACCGCTCCACGCAGAATTGGAGCATTTTATTAATTGCGTGCGGGGTGGAAATCAGCCTTCTGTGGGAGGAGAACAAGCTCTCAAAGCTCTGCGGCTTGCGAGTTTGATTGAGCAAATGGCTCTCGACGGTCAAGCTTGGTATCCGAAAGAGCTAGAGTCTACTTTGCAAGTTAGCTAAATAGAGACAAATCGTGTCGTTTCCGGGTGCTTTTACAGTTTGGGTTTGTTGTTCGTTGAAGAGGCTAACTGTTCCCATGCAACCGGATTCGATGTCAGTCGATTTGAGATGGGACAATTCGGCGTGAGAAGTTCGGCGAGCGCGTGCGTCGAGTTGCGCTCAGTCGAACGATTTTAGACTTTAGATTGACCAAAAGCATCCAGGATACAAGCCCCCGGATTCATTTGTCCAAAAATAAAAAACCTGTATCCGATAAAGGAACCCCCGAATTTATCCGTGCGGTCAAGGCTTTAATCTAAAATCTAAAATCGATTGACTCTGCCGATGAATCTGGCGGCTTGAACTAAGGTTTCAACTTTTTTGCTCTCGACAACAGAAGTCGTGAGCAAGTATCCGTCTTTAGGTGAAGTCACGATTTATGCCAAAAAAGAGCGACTATTTGACGACTGATGGTTTTGCTAACTAGCTGATTTCCTTGAGGACTCAGGTGAATGCTGTCTCGATACAAAGTTGGAAATTCGGCCGCACAATTGAAAATGGGAAGAAAATCTATGTAAGTAATTTTCTCTGTTTCTACGAGTTCGGCGAGACGCGCTCTAGCTTTGACTTCCCAGTCGCGAGGGCCCGGGCCGCCGAGTTCGCCCCGCTTGGGCGTGATGGCTAGCAAAAACTTGATGTTGGCGGATACAGCTATTTTCTGGAGTTGGCTAATAGCCTCTAAGTTGCAGCCTACTACATCGCCACTTGTGGTTCCGGGTGCTGCCAATTGCCTAGTCGGCACTACAGGTAGCAGGTAGCGGCTCAATAACTCTAGCGTGGCCGATCGAGGTTTGTGATCCGGGTAAGATCGATCGCGCCCCACAACCAGATCACAGGGAGCCGATGCAAACAAATCGTCCGTATTGAGCAGCAAAACCAAAGCCTTTGCCCCAAAAACACCGAACCGCTTGGCGTAAGCAAGTTGATTCCTCGGCCCCCAAGAATTGGCTGAGGCGTTGAGAACTTCAAAATTTGAATAGTTGACTTGTGAACCTAATTGTGAATCGCTCGCTAGATTCTGTACTTGCAGTCTCAAATTCCGAGCCATAATTTCCGAGATCGTATCTGTCTGATGTGTCCACCAACCGCCGTTGGCGACAGAATCTCCCAATAGCAAAACGCGCAGAGTTGACGGATCGGGGAGGGGGGCGATCGTTCCGCTACGCATCGAATACTCGTTAATCTCAATCCGGTTGCCCAAGCGACGCACCTTCTGGTTGGGCGCCAACAAATAGCCACACTCGGCATCGGCAATATAAATCAAGGGATTACCAAAACCCAGCAGCACCCGCAAGAGCACTTCGATTGCTGCCCCCAATCCGGAGGTGACAGCCAAAATTATGAGAACAACTTTCACCAGTCAACCTCGATAGAGAAGGAAAAACCCCTGCCGACACCAAGGTATAAAAAAGAATGCAACTGCAGTCAAGCTTTCAACCCCGATTGTAGTCAGTCGATTTGAGATTAAAGATTAAAGATTAAAGCATTGACTCCACAGATGAATCTGGGACAGATCCGTGATGTCTAAAATTTTTTGCTGTCGGCGACTTTTGTCTTCTAGCTGTTTATCCGTCTTTGAGTCAGGTAAGTAGTAGGTGGCAATTGCAAAATCTAAAATCTAAAATCTAAAATCTAAAATGGCATGGCTTCGGGCTTTTACCGACCTGACCGCGCGATCGAGTCATCCGAATCGCCCCCGTGGATTTGACGTACTCCCCGGCAGACCAGCGCGGGGATTCTTAAAGGCTGCTTGAGGGTGGGCCCAAGCCACACCCTCAAGCTTTCTTCTTCTTGCTTCCGCGACTCTTAACTAGACCGTTGCCAGTCCCCGTCAGACCGTCTCCACAAGCATTTTCTTTAATGTCCAAGAAGCGTCCCTCCTCAGACAATCCGCGATTGCGGATAACTTGAGCTGCTGCTACGTCTCTATGCGTCGTGTAACCACACTCAGGGCATTGGTGGAGTCTTTCTTTAAGCTCCTTTTTACCTGTGTGCGTATCGCATTGAGGGCATACCTGCGAGGTGTAATCTTTATTCACCTTGCCAAAATATACGCCTCGTTTCCAGCAAACCCATTGCAGTATTGACACGAATTGGGCAAACCCAGCATCTAGCGTATGCTTGCAAAACATCCCTTTAGCCCAAACCCTGAAATCGATATCTTCGACGAATACCATTCCGGCCTGGTCACAAATATGATTAGCTTGCTTAAAATGCCAATCTTTGCGGGTGTCGGCAATATGCTGATGATGTCTAGCTATCTTTCTGTTTAGCTTGTGGCGGTTGTTAGACCCTTTTTTCTTGTTCTTTAACCGACGTTGCAGCAATTTCAGCTTGCGATGTTTGGTCTTCAAAAACTTGGGACGTTTAACTACTTCACCATCAGATGTTGCCAAGAATTGATCCAAACCAAGATCGAGCCCTATTGGATTTCCCGATGCTACAGGGTCGGGCACGTTAACATCACACCTCAGTGACATCACGACAAAATACCCTGAAGCCTTGCGAACTATCCGAGCTTGCTTGATTACAAATCCGTCTGGTATCTCCCTAGACTTAATGAACTCCACTTGACCCAGTTGGGGAAGCTTAATCGAATTCCCTTGGATGCAATTTTTAAGCATTTGGGGGAATACAAACGACCTCATCCGATACTGGTTTTTAAACCTTGGGAAACCCATTCCTTTGCGCTGCATATCCACAAAAGCTGTCTCCAGTCGTCTTAAGATTTGTTGGAGTACTTGAGCGTTCACAGTTTTTAGCTCTGGGATTTGCTCTTTTGCTTCTGTCAATGATTTGCTTTGCTGGAAATAATTTGGGTAAGCTGCATCAAGCGGAATGATGTATTCCTTAGAAATCGAGCAAGCATTGACCGCACATTTACGAGAGTTGATCCAGTCCTTGCGTTCCCGCAAAGCGTAGTTCCAAACCTTGCGACAAACCGTTAGAACCCGCTCAATTTCTTGAGCTTGCTCTGCGGTTGGCTTCAATTTGTACTCGTAACTAAGGTTTAACATTGCTCGTTTTCCCTGGGTCTACAAAATAGAGTAGCATTTTGTAGAGTCAACGACAAGCAAAGCAATGTAAGGTAACTTGCAGGCTAAAGCCTGCCTCTAGCTTTCATCCCCGGTCTAAAGACACGGGGTTCTCAGCATATTTGCTATAGAATTCTAGAATATACCGTGACTCATCCGCCGTCAGCAGTCAGTGAACTTGGTGGTTTCAGGAAAATCCGTGGACTTAAAACAAATATTCAAAACGCCGAATCCCATAATCGGTGTCGTACATTTACAGCCTTTGCCAACTTCTCCCCGCTGGGGCGGAAACCTCAAAGCTATTATCGGAAGAGCCGAGCAAGAGGCTACAGCGCTGGCTTCTGGTGGCGCAAACGGTATCATTGTCGAGAACTTTTTCGACGCTCCTTTTGCCAAAGACAGCGTAGATCCGGCTGTGGTAAGTGCCATGACTCTGGTAGTTGAGAGGCTAACAAATCTCGTGACGCTGCCGATCGGCGTTAACGTGCTGCGAAACGACGCCCACAGCGCGATCGCCATCGCCTCCTGCACAGGAGCCCAATTCATCCGCGTCAACGTCCTCAACGGCATCATGGCTACAGACCAAGGCTTAATTGAAGGCCAAGCTCACCAGCTACTGCGCTACCGCCGGGAATTGGGCAGCGATGTCAAAATATTAGCCGACGTGTTAGTCAAGCACGGGCGACCCCTAGGCAGCCCCAACTTGACCACAGCCGTCCAAGAGACGATCGGGCGCGCTTTAGCCGACGCCGTAATCCTTTCCGGCTGGACAACTGGCAGCCCTCCCAATCTCGAAGACTTAGAACTCGCGAGTGCAGCAGCGGCGGGAATTCCAGTTTTCATCGGTAGCGGCGCCTCGTGGGAAAACATTTCCACCCTCATGAAGGCTGCTGACGGCGTAATCGTATCGAGTTCCCTGAAACGAAACGGCCGCATCGAGCAGCCCATCGATCCGATCCGCGTCAGTCAGTTTGTAGAAGCCGCCCGCCGCAGCTTGTCACAGAAAGAGCGCGAACAGGAAAATAGAGATGCTAATGGCTCAAGAGAGCCAACACCGGAACCGGGCAAAGTCACAAGTAAAACGTAAAATAGGAATTGTTGACTGTTGGCAGTAGTCATCAGTCAACAGTCATCAGTCAACAGTCAACAGTCAACAGTCAACAGTCAACAGTCAACAGTCAACAGTCAACAGTCAACAGTCA
>NZ_JAUBSH010000164.1:0-6047 GCF_036704705.1 Microcoleus sp. K1-B1
TAAAGGTTTCATCCTATTTTACCTTTTTTGGTCTACCCCCTTGACAATTTGCACTTTTTCTTAACTTGTCACAAATGTCAGTCAACAGTCAACAGTCAACAGTTATTAGTCATTTAAAAACCCGACACTAACAACTTATTTAAAGTTATCAATGTCGGGCATAAATTCAACAAATTACAGCAAAAGTTTAGGATTTTTTGCCGAAAACTTGTTCTTTCAATGCTTGAATTTCTTGAGCTAATTGTTGCCGATTGGACGATCGCAGCAAATAGCGGTAGATAAACCACCCGGTGTATCCGATACCAATTAGCTCGAATGTGGGTGCTAGCAGGGGGATGTCGTTGAGTTCGTCTATTACGCCCAAAAGCACTTTCAAAGAGACAATCGAGGCTATAATTACACCGATAACTGTCAGGGGACTTTTGTACTGCTCGTAAAAGCTGCCGATGTAAGCGGGAAACTCGGACAAAATTGAGATAATTTGTTCTTTGATCTGCTGGGCCTGACTTGGTGTTTCGTCGGTAATTATGACTTTTGTGGTATCGCTGGAACTGTCTGCTTCATTTCCGGCAGGAATTTCGGTGATGATAACGGTTGTTTCTGGTTCGTTTGATGAAGTCATTTCTCCACTCGCAATAGTTTTTTGCTGGTTGGCGGCAGGTATTTCAACTGCTGCTGCGACTGTTTCAAGAGCCGGTATTTCGACTGCTGCAACCTCCCCGTCGGTTGGTTCAAGAGCCGACACTTCGCCTGTTTCTGTAGTCGGTATTTCGACTGCTGTAACTTCCACTGCTTGTTCGACAGTCGGCGTTTCGACTGTTTCGATCGCAAGTTTTTCCACTTCTGAAACCTCTGCTGCTGATGGTTCAACAACCGGGGTTTCGACTGTTTCAAGAGTCGGTGTTTCGACTTTTGAAACCTCCACTGCTGACTGTTCTGTCGCAGAACTTTCGGCGACTGTTTCTGCGTGTGGTTGTTTTGGGGTAGGAGTTTCGTCCGCGACACCAACAGCAGGCCCATTCAAGTTGCTAATGGCATCAAGCAAACGGGTTTTAGCCGTTCCTCGCTGGTGAAGGATTACCCAAGATTCTATCAGGTCGGGGCCGTGCATTGCACCTGTCAGAGCGGCTCTGAGCGATCGCATAATTAGCCCTTTGTTAAGATTTTTCTCTTTACTGAGCTTTTTAGTGATTTTCTGAGCTTCCGCTGATGTCAGGGACGAATGACTTTCCATCGCTTCTACAACTGCTTGTAAAGCCTGTGCAGCCCCTGTTTGCTGCAATTGTGCGAGTGCTTCTTCTTCGTATTCCACCGTGGTGGAGAAGAAAACCTTACACATATCCACAGCATCGGTTAAGCGAACGAGACTCGGGCCGATTAAAGCAGCTATTTGTTCGAGCCAGGGGCGATCGGCCTCCAAGTCAAACTCATAACCGCCTTTCTGCCACCAATAAGGTATCAGCAAATCTGTCAATTGTGGCACTGGCATTTTGTGCAGGTATTGACTGTTTAGCCAATTGAGTTTATCCCAATCAAATTTTGCACCAGCTTTGTTGACTCGATAGAATGTAAATAATTCTGCTGCTTCCGACAGTGTAAATATTTCCTGCGTTGAATCCGGCGGAGTCCAACCGAGCAAAGTCATGTAATTAACTAAAGCTTCGGGGACGTAGCCCATATCTTTGAAGTCAGAAATCGAGGTTACGCCGTCGCGTTTAGAAAGCTTTTGCCCTTGGGTGTTTAAAATCAGTGGCGTGTGGGCAAATTCTGGGATTGTCGCGCCCAAAGCTTCGTAGAGCAATATTTGTTTCGGAGTATTGCCGATGTGATCTTCGCCGCGGATGACGTGGGTGATGCCCATGTCGATGTCATCGACAACTACTGCGAGGTTGTAGAGGGGTTGGCCGATGACGCCACCGCTGGATGCACGGGCAATTACCATATCGCCGCCGAGGTCGCTACCTTTCCAGGTTACGGTGTCGCGTACCATGTCGTTCCAAGCGATCGTGCGATCGTCGTCGATGATAAACCGAATCACAGCTTGTCGCCCTTCGCCTTCAAAAGCTGCGCGCTGTTTGCTTGTCAAGTTGCGGTGCCGGTTGTCGTAGCGGGGGGCTTGTTTGTTGGCTTTTTGTGCTTCCCGCATTTCGTCGAGTTCTTCCGACGTGGTGTAGCAGCGGTAGGCGAGTCCATTGTCGAGAAGGGTTTGGACTGCTTGGCGGTATATTTCCAGACGCTGTGACTGAAAACTCGGGCCTTCGTCCCAGTTCATACCCAGCCAGGTGAGGCCTTCGAGGATGTTATCGGTGTATTCGCTTTTAGAACGTTCTACGTCTGTGTCTTCTACCCGCAGAATGAACTTGCCGCCTTGGTTGCGGGCAAACAGCCAATTAAATACGGCGGTTCTGGCGGTACCGATGTGTAGGTTTCCGGTGGGACTGGGGGCTAGACGGACTCTGACATTCATGTAGATTTTTGCTTTTAGATTGGGCGATTTGCTGGTTGGGGGAATAGCTGATGTTTAAGACTTTAAATTTTATTATATTTGGTTGCCGAATTAACAGTTGTGCTTGGCAGGTGCTTTGCCTCGAATTGTTTGATATTCGACTATCGGGCGATCGGGCGAAAGTCTCCGGCAAGGCAGGAGAGGGCATCTTGATGATAATAGCTTGCGGGTGGCCAAGACTGGATTGACCTTTGGGACTATTTTTCACAGCACAAATAACTGCTTTAGGAGTACCCAAGGCGCACCTGATAAGTATTGATGCTTGTAAAATGTTTGTGTGCGATCGACGACATTAAAAAATATTTCCCTATGTCTGCTGCTAAAACCGAGTTTTCCGAATCTGTTGCGCCCTCACCCGAGTCTGTTGCGCCTACTTGGCAGATTGAGTTGCTGTACGACGGTGAATGTCCTCTGTGCGTGCGGGAGGTTAATTTCTTGAAAAAACGCGATGCGGGGCGAGGTTTAGTGTCGTTTGTGGATATTGCGGATGATAGCTACAACCCGGAGGCCCACGGCGGAATCGACTACGAAACGGCGATGGGGCTGATTCACGCGATATTACCCGACGGTACGGCAATTAAAAATGTGGAGGTTTTTCGCCGCACCTACGAGATTTTAGGTATGGGATGGATTTATGCAGTTACTAAGTTACCAGTGATCGGGGCGATCGCCAATTGGCTGTACGGAATTTGGGCAGACTGGCGGCTGAAGCTGACGGGAAGGCCGGATTTAGCAACAATTATGAGCGATCGAACTCAGCGGATTGAGTGCGAAAGTCAGGGCCGATGCCGGCCAAACTTGAAATGAGTCATATTTAGTAAGTGCGATCGGTCTATCAGAAGATGTCAGCAGAAACAGACTGCAACTAACCTTAAAGATGGACTACTATTAAAGGTCAAAAAAAATGCAAGATGCAGGCTATACAGTCTTCATGGGCTTCGGTGGTCTCTGGATACTTATGGGAATTGCCGCTGTGATTTTCTTGTTCAAATCGGACGGTCAAAAACTTAGGTTTGGCAAATGGGGACTGCTAGTGGCGATTCCGATTCTTGTACCCATCGTCCTGGTTTTGACCTATCAGATCGCCCGACCGTTTATTTCCTCACACCTTTGAGCGCTGCAGGGAGTCTATCGTCCGTGGGAGAAAGGAATTAGTTAAATTAAGTTTAGTATTATTGCTCATTTTCGGGCGATCGCAACTGCTCGTTCGCCCATTGACGCAAAGACCGAATTATGGCATTGTCATCTTGAGTTTCTGCCATCTGCAAGAATTGATTGAGCATTGCTACAGAAAGGATGGGAAATGTCGGACTGTGATCGCAGGTAATATATTCCCGATTTTGCAATTGATAAATTTGTACAGTTTGTCCCCGATACCGCCAAACTTCAGGGATTTCTAGCTGTGTGTAAACTACAAATCGATTAGAAGAAGGACTGGTAATATCAACTTCAATTACTAAGTCTGGGGGAGGAGCGGTTGAGATGTCAAGCCTTCTCCCAAGAATGCGATCAACATTTTGGATATAAAAACATGAATCTGGTTCTGCACCTTGTTCTAAATCTTCACGGTTGAGAGTCGTCGAACCAAATCCCTTAATCTTCAAGTCCAACTCCTCAGTCAAAGCTGTAACAATCCGTTTCAGCAAACTGTTAATAGTTTCATGCAAGTCCGATGGCATGAGAATTTCTAGGACTCCTTGAGAATAAGAAAATCTAGAGGATCTTTTGTCTCCCGCTTCTGCTAATAAGCTTTCGTAAGTATGCCAACTGATATTAGATAATACTACCCGTTGTGTAGTTTTTTCAGGGGAGGGCTTTATGTTCGTAACGGTCATATTTTCCCGCTCCTTAATCATGTCCGGCTATATACAGCAGATTCCAGGTTCATGAAGTACAGTAGCAGCTATATTATGTGGTGTTAATCCTCCGGGTGCGTCGCTGCTTCATATTGGATAAAACTTGCAGATCGTCCGTGGGCGACGCACCTTACACGGGCGATGGCAAGATTGTGTGTACCACATATACATGGAATACGCTGTAACTTACACAATCACACATTTTAATCTGAATCGTTTTACCAAGTTTCGAGCGACACAGGTTGGTTGTTGTCGCACACATTTAACCTCATCAGATATTTCTGGAAGCACTTTCGGGTGTATTTTCCAGAATTGACCTCTAAAATAATCGTGACACCGCTTTTTGAGTATTTCTACTCAAGCCTAACAGACTGATCGACTCTCCATTAGCACCCCAACTGTGTGTGTGCCAGTTGAGGGTGCGGAATGTGGGTTGCAACACTACAAGCGACTTCAGACAATCCGCTGCACCAAGGTTGTTATGAGGTGGCAGAACGTAACGTTTATACTAAGCTAACTTGATTTTCTACTGACTCCATCGTTGATCTGTTACTGAACCGTTGCCACTATTACGTCCAGAAGTTTCACAATCATAAAGTATTAACCGTGCGCCATTCTGTTGACCTGGAGCACCAGCAACATCAATACACTTGCCAGAGAGTTGATTTTGGATGAATCCTTGGTTTGTTATTGTCCATCTTTGGTCTGTGTTAGGGTTAGACGTCTCACAATCATAAAGAATTAATGGTGTGCCATTTGCAGTACCCGAAGATCCAGATACGTCAAGGCATTTGCCAGAGAGTTGATTTTGGATGAATCCTTGGTTTGTTATTGTCCATCTTTGGTCTGTGTTAGGGTTAGACGTCTCACAATCATAAAGAATTAATGGTGTGCCATTTGCAGTACCCGAAGATCCAGATACGTCAAGACATTTGCCAGACAATTGGTTCCTAATAAGCCTTCCACCAGCTTGTTGTGCAAGAACTCCTGAGCTTGCATAAACACAAACTACCGTTAAGCAAATCGCACTGTAGCACAGAATTTTTTTCAGGTTCATTGTTAATTTCCTTAAAGTTAGAAAGAAATCAGGGAAAAGTCAGATAAAGGTCACAAGTTATCTCACAACTACACTTCCCATGTTCAGTTAAGCAGACATACAGATAGAGCTTGACACTACATCCTACAAAAGAATTTTGGCGTTGCTGATTTACGGTATGAAAGGCTAAATATGCAAATCCTAGAAACCTGTATTCACAACGCTTCAGGATTTTCAACTGATTTTTTTCATACCCTGATTAAGCAACGCCAGAATTTTCAGTTATACCCTCACTAACGATTCTAGGCGCCTAACTATTAATAGACTGAAACTTTCCGCCTAAGAACCCATAGTAGGTGGATAAGCAGAATGATTCTGCATAACACCCCAAATTTGCTACTTATGCAGATTATTTCTCCATAATATGCCACTTAAGCTGAATATCCGGAATCTTTCCACATATTTCCAGATTTTCTTCCGAGAAACACATAGCAGGTATGTTACTTGTGAAATAGTATGTTACTATGTATTGTACTAAAGGGTAACATACTATGGCTACTGATAAGAAACATATCGGGTGCATCTCAGTTTGGCAAATACATCAAATTGAAAGTTGACCATTGAGATAAGCACAGCGAAGAGCAAGGAT
>NZ_JAUBSH010000165.1:0-5974 GCF_036704705.1 Microcoleus sp. K1-B1
CTGCCTATCTTTTTTTAGCACACATTGGCTCAATCCTCACCACCTCTGGGTTTCAGGCTGGTTGTCACCCCCCCAGCTTGATTAGAGCTTTTGCTTATACCATAAATATGCAACGCTAATTAATTAGGTGAGAATATTGTAGAGATAATTGATTAATTGTCCGTACCCTTTTAGAAGGGTAATTATATCAAGTCTGATCGAGCGATCGCCCTACCGCAGCGAATCGGGGGTTGACGAATATTTGCATGGGGAATCCGAGTTCCGGGTGAACCCGTCCCTAAAGGATTGGGATGCTTTCCTAACTATCGGCCTATATTGCGCTTCATTTGAGCGAGTTCTTCGTCTGCTTCCCAGCGTTGAAACTTTTCTTCTAAAGGATCTGCCGCATTAAAACTATTATAATTTGAACTCTGATTCCAACCATTTGTATCCCAATTTGGCTCTGTTTTAGTGGTAGGGCGAGCTGCCGCTTCTGCCGCTTTTGCTCGGACTTCTTTTCGCCGTACTTGAATTTGGCGGTACAGTTCTTTTGCTTTTTCAATCCGTTCTTTGCAGCCTTGCATTTGACCCCAGCGCTGATTTCCCTGACGCAGCAAAGCTGCTTGTCGCTCTTGGGCGGCTTGAGCTAAATCGAGCCTTTGAGCAGCTTTAGCTTTGTTGATGCGATCGTTCCAGCGCTGAATTTCTTGAGCGGCGGAGAGAATTTCGGCTTGCAGTTTTTTCTCTTGTTTTTGGATATCCAGAATCAGCCGCAGAGTGTCTTCTTCTTGTTCCTTCAGTTGTTCTTCTATTGCCTGCAATTCCAGATGGGGATTGCTACGCAAAAATTCTTCTAATCTGGTTTCTAGGAATCGGCTGAAATCATCAAATAAGCCCATTTTTTATAAATCCTCAGTCATTAGTCCGGGGTCATTAGTCATTGTCATTAGTTATTAGTCATTCGTTCTTAGTCACTGGATCTCGATTATCGATCCTGAGCTGTTAGTTATAGCAGAAGAAAGTTCGGTAACGAATTGGGAAGCGATTTAACGGATAGAAGGAATAAGCAATAAAAGCAATGGTTTCAGCAATTAAGAACGTCTTGGCGGTTCCTATATTATAACTGTTTTCACTGCTCGTGAGGTACAGCCCGATCGCTGCCCATTACTGATTACCGATGACCTAAGTCATAACTAATGACTGATGACTAATGACTCCTAACTGATGACTGATTAGAACTTTTGGCCGACAAAAACCGATCGCACATCTCCTCCCTTGCGAATCACTGCTTCTTGATTTTTGATTTCTGCCAGCGTCCAACCGCTAGCGCCTATGCTTTCGCCCACATAAATTCTGCGGGCTACGCCGTCTACTTCAAACAAAGCAGCCGATCGATCGCCCAACTCCAAAATCCCTACCAGCGTGTGCGCGGAAGTTGGAGCGCTGCTGGCTGCGGGTGCGGATTGCTCGGGCGCGGGCGCCGATTGCTGGGCTGCGGGCGCTGGTGCCGGTTCGGTTTCGCGAGCCAAAATCTTTGGCTGGGGAGACTCCGAGGGGGAAGGGGAAGCGGCGAGGGGATCTCGATTGCCCGCAGCGGCGATCGCACGACCGGAGGCTGGAGCAGCAGGCGAGGGGGAAACTGCCGCGGTTTGAGGAGCCGCAGGAGCCGCAGCTACCGGAGCAGCAGGAGCCACAGTTACCTGAGCGGGGGGAGGGATGACTACGACTTGGGGTGCTGGTGCTCCCGGCTGCGAGGCAGCTTGTTCGAGGGCATTAGCAATGCGGTTGACTGCTGTCGAAAGACCTCCGGTTGCCGGCGGCGCGCCGGAAATTGGAATACTCGGCAGCGTCCCTGGGGTGGGGGCTCCGGGAACTCCTGCAAGTTGGGGGTTAGCTTGGGGTGCTTTTTTTTGTTCGATCGCTTCTAGCGAGCGCTGCACGTATTCGACAAACGGGGTGTCTGGTGCTGTTTTGCCACTTGCTGTCGGGGTCTCTGGTGCGGGGGCTGCGGGCAAGCGCACGAGTCCCGACCTGCTTGCCAGCCACAACCCCATGACTAGCAGCAGCGACCCACATGCTGCTCCGAGCAGGATTCTGTCGAATGATTGTTTGGACTGCTGTTTTTTGGTGGTTTCTAGGGCGACTTGGCGGGCGATCGCTTCTACGTCTTTTTCGCCCCGCTGCGGCTGGGGGGGTGCCAACTGCGACAAAACTATTTGAGGTACCGAGATCGACTTGAGCGCCACGAATTCAGGCTGCACGGGCTCGGATGGCAGTCCGCCACTGCCGTCGAATGCTTGATCGACTCCTTCAAACAGTTCGTCCATCAACCGATCGGCGTAGGACTCTACTGCCACTGCTTCAGGTGGCACTGTTTCCACCGTCGCAACCACGGCGATCGGCTCTGACGCTGATTCCAAAGACATCTGTTTGGCGATTACTTTTTGAGGCATAGTTTTCTGTTTGCTCCCGCTCCTCGACAACCCTGAGATTCTCAACTTCAGACTTCTACAGGATACTTGTGATGTTGACCAATTCTTGGTTAAGAACAGGTCAATTGTATCTCACCCATCAGCATATTTTTAGTCCTCGGCCAACTTACTTTGCCCGATCGACTTTTGTTTTACCTGTTTTGGGCCTTTTCGCCCCTGTTTTGTGCTGCCAGTCTTATTTGCATACCCTGACTTTTAGTCCATATTCTACTGCTTTTGTCAACCCCACCCTCCGGGGCTTCGCAGTTTTTGACATACAGCTTTACTTGAGGCTCTCGCAAAAAAAGCGGGTTTTTTGCCGCTGTTTCCGATCGCCTTGGAGCTTACACAAGGATTTCCGACTTTTAACCGTCTTAAGTTTGTTGGTCAGTTTGCTGGACAGTAGTAACAGGTGACCGATTTTATAACTTTAATACTACCATAGCTTCATCACACTTAGGTAATAAATTGTCAAAGGTTGCCAAACCGTCGGCTAAATAAGAATTATTACTAATATTTTTTTACCAGACTATTTGTAATATCAAAATAAAAAAACTCTTGAAATTTGTCAATATATTCGTTTCAGCCTGGGATTTTTTCCGCCATAATTCCTTTAGCTCCTGCCATTGTTAGCAGGAGCTAAACACCACACTCGGATAGCTTAAATTAACCAACCCGTTCGGCTAACTCCAACCAGCGCTCAGTCGCATGATCGATCTGCTGCGTCAACTGAGCTAAACGATCCGATAACTTCTTTACCTCCGCAAACCCGCTCGGAGCATTGTTAGACAACCTCTTCTCAATCTCTTGTTTCTCAGCTTCCATCTTCGGAATTTGACTTTCTAATTGTTCGTACTCCCGCTTATCATTGAAGGAAACTTTGGTAGATTTTTGAGTGGAGCTTTGGGATTTGGAATTATTAGATTCAGCCGTCCGTGTAAGTTTTTCTTTTTCTTTTTGCCCTTTGAGTTCCTTGGCTTCTTCCGCTTTTTTGTAATCTAAATACACCGAATAATTACCGGGATACAAGCGCAAATTGCCACCCGGTTCTAAGGCGAAAACCATGTCGATCGTGCGATCGAGAAAATAGCGATCGTGGGACACCACAATTACGCAGCCGTTAAAATCTTCGAGATAATCCTCCAAAACCGCCAAAGTCTGCACGTCTAGGTCGTTTGTCGGTTCGTCCAAAATCAGCACGTTCGGCGCACTCATCAGCACTTTTAACAGAAATAACCGGCGCTTTTCCCCGCCCGAAAGTTTGTTAATCGGTGCATACTGTTGGTTCGGTGGAAACAGAAACTTTTCCAACATTTGAGAAGCGGTAATGATTTCCCCATCTGCCGTTTGCACCAACTCGGCCACACTTTTCAAGTATTCAATAACTCGCTGGTCTTCGTTCGGCGTCAAATCCTCTGAATGCTGGTCAAAATAACCGATATGAATGGTTGTCCCAATTTCGACAGTACCCGAATCCGGCTGAATGCGTCCGGTGATGATATCCATCAGCGTCGATTTTCCCGCACCGTTGCAGCCGATAATTCCTATCCGGTCTTCGGGAGTGAAATTGTAGGTAAAATCTTTAATTAAAGTGCGATCGCCGTAAGCTTTAGAGATATTCAGTAACTCAATCACTTTCTTACCAATCCGGCGGCCCGCTGTCGCAATTTCGACTTTGCCGTTGGCTGTTTTGAACTCCTGGGATCGCATATCTTTAATGCGATCGATCCGAGCTTTTTGCTTGGTACTGCGCGCTTTCGGCCCGCGTTTGAGCCATTCCAATTCGCGCCGCAATACACCCGCGTGTTTGCGAACACTGCTGGCTGCGGATTCTTCAGCTAAGGCTTTTTTCTCCAAGTAATAAGCGTAATTGCCAGCATAATTGTAAAGGTCGCCGCGATCGATCTCCAGGATGCGATTGGTAACGCGATCGAGAAAATAGCGATCGTGCGTAATCAGCAGCAAAGCACCGCGATATCCGTTCAAATAGTTCTGCAACCACTCCACAGACAGCGCATCCAAGTGGTTTGTCGGTTCATCCATCAGCAACACATCGGGTTCGGACAACAAAGCCGTTGCTAAGGCAATTCGCTTGCGGTAGCCGCCGGACAAGTCGGCAATTTTCGCATCAAAATCCTCAATCCCCAACTTGGTCAAAATCAATTTCGCCTTGGTTTCCAAGTCCCACGCATCCACCTCATCAATGCGTTCAGACACCGCAGACAGACGCGCCATCAACTTGTCTGTATCGCCTTTGCCGTGGGACAATTGATCGGAAATTTCCTCGTATTCTCGCACTAAAGCCATTTGTTCGCCACTGTCGGCAAATACTTGCTCTAACACAGTGTGATTTTCGTCTAAATCCGGCTGTTGGGGGAGATAGACAATTGTAGACCCTGGATTGACCCAGCGATCGCCAGAGTCGATCGACTCCATACCCGCAATCATTTTCAGCAGCGTTGATTTCCCGGAACCGTTAGTGCCGATGAGTCCGACTTTATCGCCTTCATCGAGGCTGAAGCTGGCATCTGTCAAGAGTTCCTTGATGCCGAAGTCTTTTTTGATCGATCGCAGAGTAAAAATAGTCATCTGTATAGAAAGTCATTTACCTGACTTAGTTTAACGCAAGTTCGATCGAGTCCGGCTGCATCGATATGGTCTGTCGTTCCGATGAAACTTCTTCAAGACAAGGGCGAACTCGATTTTTATGACTATGTAAATCTTGATAAATGTTAAGAATAGGAGATGCTTATGGCGACTCAGAGGGAGCGGATGTAGACATAGATAAGCTGTTTGCAGTAGTTGACATTTAGACAGATTATACTGATTTAGCAGTATGATAAACCTGATTAAATGGGTTAATTTTGGGTGAATGGCGATCGGATGTTGAGATTGACAAATAAAAACCGTATGCGGTAAGATGTAGATATTAAGATATTAAACAGCATGAAAACAAATAAGCAAGTAAAATTTAGGAACCAAAAAGAAGGATTCTGTAATATTTGTAAGAAGCCTTGTAAATTTACACGCGATCACATTCCTCCACAAGGCTGTGTCAAACCAACACTTGTCGAGTTAAGAACACTAACACAGTACCTCTCGGAGCCAAGTGAAAAGCCAAGAGATTCTCAAAGTGGACTTAACCTACTCTCTATTTGCGGAAACTGTAATAATAATTTGCTGGGTACAGAATATGATCCGGAACTGATTAAGGTGTCTAAGCAAGTAGCTAGCATGGTGAGAGTTCAGCGAGAGCTAGGGCTATCTTTGCCAGAAAAAATAGATTTAATAGTGAAGCCTCAAAGATTAATTAGAGCTGTGGTTGGTCATATTTTAGCTGGGGAGGTGCCAACCCCAGGAGAAGCACCCAGAGCAGCACCTTTTCCAGATGCTTTAAGAAATTATTTTGATCGGTCTAGCGATATACCCGACAAGCTTGAAGTCTACTATAGCGATCGCAAATCATTCGTAAATTAATTAAGGATTCGATGGAGCAGCAGTTCCATTGAGTGTTGGTTCAAAAA
>NZ_JAUBSH010000166.1:0-5452 GCF_036704705.1 Microcoleus sp. K1-B1
ACGTCTTAAGTTTAACTCCAATTAGGTAACTTAATATTTTGTTACATAGATTGGTTTTTTCCCGCCTACCTACTTAGTAGTGGGTCTTCACCCATACTTCAAGCAGCTTCTCAACTTAAACTTGTCTGTGAACAGAGCATCAATCCAGTCTTAGCAGTCTTAGACGCCTGAATATGGCAATGCAAATTGGGTATTAGCGCAAGCAGACATTCAAGCTGATTGCTTAATGAGAGTCCGAAAGAATTCCTGGAAAGTGGTCAGCACCACCAGCCTATAGTGGTCGCGGTAGACCACGTAAGCACGGGCAGAAAATGAGACTCAATGACCCAAGCACATGGCTCATCGCGGATAATGTGATTGAAATTGACGAAGATTCACAGTTGGGACAAGTTCGAGTCAGACAATGGCTTGACTTACATTTTTATCGTGCGGCCCAACAGAGAGTCAATTTAATCCTCGTCGAAAGAATGAAGCCCATGTCAAACGGTCAGCCGTTTCCACCCTTATGGTTGGCTTGGGTGGGAGAACGAACTCTCCCTAAGCGAAACAGTCTGGTTTAAGTATTTACGACGTTTTGGAGTGGATCATTGGTATAGATTTGTCAAGCAACGATTGCATTGGACTTTGCCTAACCTGAGAACTCCCGAACAATCCGAGCGGTGGAGTGATTTAATGCCATTGATGAGTTGGCAACTCTGGCTAGCTAGGGATTTAGTGGTTGAGAATGTCTTACTGCAGGCAATCTGGTAATATCAGTTTAACTCCTGGACGTTTTGCTCAATCAATGTTTTCGCTTTTAGTTGACATTGGGACTCCTACAAAAATCCCTAAACATAGGGGAAAATCCCCGGGCTGGGAAAAAGGAAAGGTACGTACCAAGGCACCGTGCTATCCCACTGTCAAAAAACGGGTTTCTCGGCGCAAAAAGTCTTCAAGATTAGCTATTTAATCTTCTACTTTTCGAGTAGTTGAGCAACAGCTTGCCTGAGATTCAAAGGTGGCTACTTTTAGCTGCGCTCATTTTTTAGTCTAAACTACAGTGACAAAGAGGGGGGCAGTGCCAGTAGGGAAGTCAACTTTGGTGGCAAAGGTGGGGGTGGTGGCGTTGGTGGGGGTGGTGTTGAGCAGGATCGAGGCGGTGTTGCTGTTAAAGTTCGCCACAGCTAAGTCAGGTTTACCGTCGCCGTTGAAGTCGCCGATGCTGATGTATATGGGCCGAGAGCCAGCTATGAAGTCAACTTTGGGGGCGAATCCCAGCACACCACTGTAGGTTTTGAGGGTGGTTTCTACGATCGCCAGTTTGGACACTTCGCCGGATGGAGGGATGAGTTGGGGGATGTCCCAGGTGCCTCCGAGTTCGCTGTTACCTGTAGGTTGGGAGTTAGCGGCGATGTTTGCGCCTGTGAGTTGGTGGAGTTGAGTCAGGAATTGGTGCCCGGATTTCCCGGCTGCTACGTTACATCCATACAATATGATGCTGGCGTTGGCACTCAGGGCGTTTCGCCACTGTTGCAACTGTTGGCTGTAGTTTTCGATGTTGCTGCTGTTGAGTTCTGTCGTGCCTAAGTAAATTTTGCCGGGGCTACCGTGGGTGATGATGTGGAGGGCTTCGATGCCTTGATGCTGAGCTAGGAATGTGGTGATTTGCTCTACGGCATCAGGCTGGTTTTCCAGGATGTAGATTTCTGTGTCTGGTTTGAGGCCTTGGGCTATGTAGTTGCTGTCTGGTACTGCGGGGTCCAGGATGACGATCGAGCTTAATTGGTTGCTCATGCAAGCAACAAAGGGATGTTTTTTGTTAAGTTGAGTTAGGGTGTTCATCTGTTTTTGCTTTGAGTAGAATTACTGATTTTTGAAATGCAAAAAGCGATCGCCCGATTCGATTTGCGATGCCGGTATTTCTATCTGGTAGCGGATGACACCCTAAACTTTTAATTAGTAGGAGCTTAGCAGGCTGCGATCGTACTGTCAGGGTTTTAGCTGCTCATTTATTAAATCTTTATATTTTTCTGGCTATTTTATGGAAATTATAAAAAGTCGAAGTCGGGGCGAGTTTATCAGATTATTGATTTTAGGCAATTATGCTCAGTAATTCTATGAATAATGACGATCGCACAAATTTCAAAACAACTCAGGAACACGAGATTTTTGGCGATCGCGATTTGCCATCTTGGTTAACCCAACAACAAATCAGCCTCGCTTGCACTACCTATCAAACCAGCAGGTTAATGTTAATCGGTGCTGTGCCAGAAACCAACAGAATCTCGGCTTTTTGGCGAATATTCGATCGCGCAATGGGACTTTTCTGCACGCCGGAACGCCTTTATTTAAGTTCAAAATATCAACTCTGGCAATTAGATAATGTCTTAGAAGCCGGGAAATTATACCAAGGATACGATAAATTATATATACCCAGAATCGGTTATACTACAGGAGATATCGACATTCACGATATCGCAGTTGATAAAAATAATCAAATCATTTTTATTAGCACTTTGTTTAATTGTATCGCTACTTTGAGCGATCGCCACAGTTGCAAACCTTTCTGGAAACCAGGTTTTATTTCACAATATATCAATGAAGACCGCTGTCACCTCAACGGTTTGGCGATGGTGGGGGGGGAGGCGAAATATGTCACAGCGTCGAGTCAGTCGGATGTGGTGGATGGCTGGCGCGATCGCAGAAAAAACGGCGGTATAGTTATTGATATCGAATCTAATGATATTATCGTCACAGGATTGTCAATGCCACACTCACCTCGTTGGTATCAAGACAAGTTGTGGCTGCTGAATTCGGGGAGAGGGGAATTAGGATATGTGGATTTAGACACAGGGAAATTTCAGGCAATTGCGTTTTGTCCGGGATATGTCCGAGGACTAGCATTTTGGCAAAATTGGGCAATTGTGGGACTCTCGAAACCTCGGGGTGGTGACAACACTTTTAGCGGTTTAGAATTGGATGAGCTGTTGGTAGCCAAGGATGCTGAGGCTCGCTGTGGTATGATGGTGATCGATTTGACTACGGGGGCGATCGTTCACTGGTTGCGGTTTGAAGGAATTGTCACAGAACTCTATGACGTGCAAGTGATTCCCCAAGTGCAAAAGCCGATGGCGTTGGGTTTTCAAACGGATGAAATTGCTCAGTTAATTACTTTGGAACTTTAACCGCAGATGTGGGCGGATGTACGCTGATGGACGCAGATTAAGATGCAGTTTGTTTAGTGACTTCGACATAAATATGTTCTAGCCGCACCGGATACCGAGCGATTGAATCAATAGAAATCCCGTCGAACAGCAAAATAATTTCTTTTAATTCTAAACGTTCCGGCAGCCAAAAAGCCAAATCGCTACCGTAGCGGCGGGGGATGAAACTGTATTCTTTAGCGCGGGCGATGACTTCAGCTTCTTCGTCGGTTTTTACCACGATAATTTCTTGAGCCGGAATCAGTTTTTGCAACTCCTCCAAACTGCCCTCAGCCACAATACTGCCATTTTTCAAAATCCCAATTCTCTGACACAGCCGCTCAGCTTCATCCAACAAGTGAGTTGTCAGCAAAATTGTAATTCCTTCCGATTGCAATCGCTGAATTAACTCCCAAATTTCATAGCGGGCCTCAATATCTAAACCCGTTGTCGGTTCATCTAAAATTACTAATTTAGGCTGGTGTACCAACGCCACCGCAATATTCAAACGGCGCTGCATTCCTCCGCTCAAAGTTTCCACCGGGCTTGTAGCTCTATCTGTCAAATTAACTGCTTTCAAACAGTGTCTTACTTGATAGCGCCGCTGTTTGCGCTCTAAACCATAAATTTGAGCAAAAAAGTTGAGATTTTCTTCGCAGCTAAGGCTTTTGTAAAGCAAATTTTCTTGGGGCGCTACACCGATTAAAGATTTTGTAGAGTCAGAAACAGGTTCGCCATTGATGGAAACTTTGCCGCTGTCGGCATTTAGCAAATTGCATAAAATATTGATAGTTGTAGTTTTGCCCGCCCCGTTTGGCCCCAGTAAACCGTAAATTTCTCCAGCTTGAATGTGCAGTGTTAAATCTTTAAGCACTGAACGCTCGCCATAGGACTTATTTAGCTTTTCTATTTGCAGCACTGCTTTAATGCTCCGTATTATTTTATATATTTACGGTTGTTTCTGAACGATTAAACCGCAGAGAGCGCAGAGGGCGCAGAGTCAGAGAAGAGAGAGATGAATAATTACGACATAATGAGATAGTTTTAAAGTCTTCTTTCTACTCTCAGCATCCTGCGGTAAGAAAGCCATCCACCTGCAATCATGGCAATAGAAAATATGAATAAATACCAAAAGTGTTCTGCAATATCAGCCAAATCTTTGCCGTCAGCCCACACGCCCATCAGCGCTTCGTTCATGTGATAGATTGGATTGTACTGGGCGAGTTCCAGCAGGCTTTTGGGAAACAGCGAAGTAGGTAAGAATGCGCCTCCTAAAATCAATAAAGGAACGCCGAAAGCCGCTACTAGGGAGTTGACATCTTCTGTGCGCCTCGCAAACTGGGTGCCGAGAATAAAGCCTACACCTACATAAGATACAATACTGAGCAGAATAATCGCACATCCTAACAGGATTGAGCCTTGAAATTTTGCTCCTAAACAAGAGGCGATCGTGTATACTAAAATTACCTGACCGATACCGATGCAACTGTGAGCCAGGAAAATTCCTAAAAAGTAGGAAGTGCCACTTAGCGGGGAAATAAACAAGCGTTTGAGGGTATGCTGTTCTCGCTCTGCTACTACCGTTGCTACGCTACCACCGAGACAGCTAAAAAATAAAGCCGCTCCTACTAAGCTTGCAGGTGCAGCAGTTTCAAAGGCTTTTGCTGTGGTGAGATTAGCGCGTTCTTTTAAAATCAAACCGTTAATTAGCAAGATAGAAACTGGAAAAATACTCCACAAGACTAAGCTGCGTCGGCGCCTCCCCAATTCAATTAAAATTCGCTGTGCTACTGCGAGCGTTTCGTACCAGTATTTCATCTTAAGGAATGAGAATTAAAGAACTTGCATTTTTTGTAGGTTGGGTTGAGGAACGAAACCCAACCCCAAGCTTGATTGTTGGGTTTCGTTCCTCAACCCAACCTACGGAAGTTATTTAATCCACGATCCTAAGTTTGTTAGCATTGTTATTTTAGGGAATCAAAAATTAAACTTAAGAGCCTATGATACAGTCATTACATAACCTTGTCAAATAACAGTTCAAAATGTACACCATTGAATCAACATCAACAAAGTGGTGAAAAACCAAATAAGGCAACGGAGGAAACGGGTAAAATCAACGGGATTGGATGATGAAATTACCCTCGCGAGTAACCGAGGACATGGCGCCGTGCTCATTGGTGACAACTTAAGGTCGGGAGCATCTCAATGAAAGCAGCAAAGCTCGAAATTGGAATTAGGAGTCAGGAGTCAGGAGCCAGGAGAAAAGAGTC
>NZ_JAUBSH010000167.1:0-5112 GCF_036704705.1 Microcoleus sp. K1-B1
TCGGGTTCGGCTACTGGGTTGAATATGGGGGTTGCTTGCGGGGCGGGTGTTGGTTCGGGTGTTGGTTCGGGGGCTGGTGTTGGTGTTGGTGTTGGTTCCGGCGCTGGTGTGGGTGGTGTTGGTGTCGGCGCGGGTGTGGGTGGTGTTGGTGTCGGCGCCGGTGTTGGTGGTATTGGTGTCGGTGTTGGTGTTGGTGGTATTGGTGTCGGTGTTGGTGTTGGTGGTATTGGTGTCGGTGTTGGTGTTGGTGTTGGTGGTATTGGTGTTGGTGGTGTTGGTGGTGTTGGTGTCGGCGCGGGTGTTGGTGGTGTTGGTGTTGGTGGTGTTGGTGGTGTTGGTGTCGGCGCGGGTGTGGGTGGTGTTGGTGTCGGCGCTGGTGTGGGTGGTGTTGGTGTCGGCGCGGGTGTTGGTGGTGTTGGTGTCGGCGCGGGTGTGGGTGGTGTTGGAGTTGGCGCCGGTGTTGGTTCGTTCACGGGAATGGCAGAGACAGTAGCGCTGGCGGGGCTGGTAGCGCCCTGGTTATCTGTAGCGGTGTAGGTGAAATTTGCTGTTGTAAAGTTGGCTGTCGATTGGAAAAATAATTGGTTAATGTCAGCAGGTGTCAGAATTTGACCGGCGGTGACAATCCGGCCGCCGGTCTCGGGATTGCCTAAAAATATCAGCCCTTCATTGGCTGGTGGGACGGTGTTGATGGTGAAAGATTCGATCGACCCGTCTGGATCTGTGCCGCCTAGTCCTGCGATCGCCACAGCGCTGCTGGGGGCGATTGCGAGGTTGACGTTGCTAGCTACGGGCGGTTGGTTTGGCACCGGCAGCAGCGCCGATACAGTAGCGCTGGCGGGGCTGGTAGCGCCGAGGTTATCTGTAGCGCTGTAGGTGAAATTTGCTGTTGTAAAGTTGGCTGTCGATTGGAAAAATAATTGGTTAATGTCAGCAGGTGTCAGAATTTGACCGGCAGTGACAATTGTGCCGCCAGTATCGGGATTGCCTAAAAATATCAGCCCTTCATTGGCTGGTGGGAGGGTGTTGATGGTGAAGGATGCGATCGACCCGTCTGGATCTGTGCCGCCTAGTCCTGCGATCGCCACAGCGCTGCTGGGGGCGATTTCGAGGTTGACGTTGCTAGCTATCGGTGGTTGGTTGGCGGGAGTCGGAGTCGGAGTCGGTGGGGGAGTCGGAGTCGGGGTAGCGGCGATGCTGGTGGCAACAGTTGCGCCGGGCTCGCTGCCGTTATTGTTGCCTGGATTTGGGTCATTAGTGGTTGAGGTACTTCTTGCCGTGTTGCTGACAGTGCCGGTCGCCGGGACTGGGAATCTGACAGTCCGGCTGACGGCTACGCCGTCACCTAAGCTGGCAATGGGCGGAAAGCTGACAATGCCTGTGGCTGGGTTGTAAACACCTCCGTTAGATGCTGTGACGCCCGTTAAACCGGGAACGATGGTGTCTGTAACGGTGATGTTGGTGGCGGTACTGGGTCCTCTGTTTTCGGTGAGAATGGTGTAGGTGACTGTCGATCCGGCTGCTGCCGTAGTCTGCCCGCTTTTGACCGTCACTACATCGGCGCTATCGGTGATCGTGGTGGTAACTCTGGCTTCGGGGCTGCTGCCGTTGTTGTTGTCGAGATTGGGGTCTGGGGTACTTGAGGTGCTGCTAGCAGTGTTGGCAACGATGTCACGGGTGGCAGGAACTGCGAAACTGACGGTTCTGTTGGTGCTGGCTGCGCTGGCTAGGGATGCGATCGCCGGCCAAGTCACAATACCTGTATTTGCGTTGTAAGTTCCGCCCTCGGAGACGCTGACTCCTGTTAAACCAGGAACAATGCTATCGGCGATCGCCACATTGGTTGCGGCACTCGGCCCACTGTTAGCTGCGGTAATTGTGTAGGTGACAGTCGATCCGGCTGCTGCCGTAGCGGGCCCGGTTTTGAGAGTTACTACATCGGCGCTATCGGTGATCGTGGTGGTGACTCTGGCTTCGGGGCTGCTGCCGTTGTTGTTGTCGGGATTCGGGTCTGGACTCGTTGAGGTGCTGCTAGCAGTGTTGGCTACGGTGCCGCCGGTGGCAGGAACTGCGAAACTGACGGTTCTGTTGGTGCTGGCTGCGCTGGCTAGGGATGCGATCGCCGGCCAAGTCACAATACCTGTAGTTTCGTTGTAAGTTCCGCCCTCGGAGACGCTGACTCCTATTAAACCCGGAACAATGCTATCGGTGATCGCCACATTGGTTGCCGCACTCGGCCCACTGTTAGCTGCGGTAATTGTGTAGGTGACAGTCGATCCCGCAGCCGCAGTAGCGGGCCCGGTTTTGAGCGTAACTACATCGGCAATATCGTTCGTAATAGTGGTCGTTACTCTCGCATCCGGGCTGCTGCCGCTGTTGTTACCGGGTACGGGATCGATCGTACTGCTGCTGCTGAATACACTGTTGGTAATAGAGCCAAGTGTAGTTGGGGTCGTAACAGTTACGGTGCGCGTGGTGGTAGCCCCAACAGGTAAATTCGGAATAGTTGGCCAGGTTACCAGTCTCGTTGTCGCGTTGAAAGTGCCGTCGCCCTCGGCACTAGCAAATACTGCCCCGACAGGCAATTGATCTTCAATCACCACGTTTTCGGCGTCGTCCGGGCCGTTATTTACTGTCGTAATTGTATAAGTAATGCTGCTACCCGGTGTCGCTGCCGCCGGGCCTGTTTTCGTTGAGGCAACATCTGCTGTAGTAAGCGGCACGTCTATAGTTTGGATTGACAAAGTGCGAACGTCGTGAACATTTGTTGCGTCTCCCGTTGAACCAGCAAAACCAAATTTGAATGTTTCCGGTATTGGCCCGTTTATGTCCTCTAAATTGCCAATGTCGATAATAGTTTCGCCCTGATCAGTAAACAAACCATTATTGTTGAGATCAAAGTTAACAGTGAGACGGTTTGGCGTTACAGAATTGGGGGGTGACAAAATAATTTGAACTCTTCTTCTGGCTGCTTCGCGACTGCTAGTAATGGTGTTGATCGGCCCGTTTGGAGGCAGAGGATTTACGGTATCGGGAATATTATCTATTCCCTGCGGCACAAACGTAGAAGTTAAAAATTGATATTGCGTAACTTCGCTACCTCGAAGCGTTACCGAATCTGCTCTACGCCCTCCCGGAATTCCGCCTACCCGCCCTTGAGTTGTAGTTGAGAAATTTCCAAATTCATCCAATCCAATTCCTAAATAACCTCCCTGTAAACCGGACTGATTTGTATCTGTATTTTGCGCGTAGCCGAGAGAACCTCCATAGCCTCCAGCTTGTGTTGGCGTCACAGTACCGTCAATTAAAAAGAAACTTATGCCGTCCCCTGTCCGCCCTGCTAAATTCGGACGTGCAGTGCCGTCGTAGGCAAATATATCGAAGACAATGTTAAGACCGCTGTTGACGGGAACCTGACTGTTATAGATGACAAAAGTAGATTGGTCAAAAGTTCTTGTAGTTAATCTCAACGCCCCGCTGCCAACCGGGTCTATGTTCAAACCCGGAAAACTATCCGTTCCCGTTCCTGCTGTTAAAGCTGGAGCATCTGACGTGCCTGTTACCCCAGAGATCCAAGGGCCGATTAGACTTGCGTCTTGAAAACTTTCGTCCACTAAATTTATCAGGACAGCGCTGTAAGTTTCCTGGGTTTTTGTTTCAAATGCTATTGCGGTTTTTACTAGTCCTGCTGTAACATTTAATTGCCAGTTTCCTCCTAATTTTGCACTGCCAATGAGATTGTTGGAAGCCGCTATATTTGCGCCTGTTAATTCTCTCAGCTTCCGCACGAAAGCACTCCCAGATTTTCCAGCCCCAACCCTGCACGCTAATAATAAGATATCGGCTTTTTCGCTAAATGCCTTGTGCCACTGCTGCAAATGCCGATCGTACTTTGGTAAGTTTTCATCCTTCAGTAAAGTTGACCCCAGTTGCACGGAAGCTTCATTACCGTGAGCAACAATCTGAAGGCTGGCAATTAAGCTGCGTTTAGCTAGAATTTCTGTAATTTGTTCTACTCCGTCCAGAGTTCGATCCAGGACAATTATCTCTGTCCCTGGTTTGACTCCGCTGACAAGATGCTGATAATTATCTACCCTGGGATCGATGCAAACTAAATGTTTTTTAGGTTGAGTATTGACGCCCCGACTCGCTTTTGTTAAACAGGAAAAATCGATCGCCCGATCACCGACTAACGGCGCCGCAATCAAAGAAGCTTTTATGCAGTCAGTGTCGCGGCGATCGCAACTTGATTGGTGAATTAGCGAAGAGTAGTTGCACCATAAATTTTTCATGAGTTAGATAGCTCCTTGATTTGTTAATTGTCAATTTTCAGTGGTAGATATTATTGTTAATTGCTAATTGGAAATTTATAATTGCTAATTTCTCTACTTCGCATAGTTAACAAGTTCTATTTACTTCCATTTTTTTTTTATCGACATCTTCCCAAAGTAGCAGTTCGCTGTATTTACCTGGAAAAATAGGGGTTTTTTAGCCAATTCAGACGTGGCGATAAATTATTTGACGATGAAAAAAAACGTACACGACGTACGAAAATTCACCCTGCAAATCGATATTTTTTTACCTAAAAGCAGTTGACAAGTATTCATTTTTGTAGTAAATGCAACTTAATTGTCAGAGTTTTATTAAGACTTGAGTCCTCATCAGAAACCAATTTTAGGGGTGTCTATCAGGCGAAATTTAGATAGTCTATATGTCACTCAAAAAATGGTTATAAATTGTGTAGTAGTCAAGTTCGTTTTCTGGCTTTTGTCAGGAATGAATGACTCACTAACAACCAATTTCATGGTCGTCACCAAGTCGAATTACCCAATCATTAAGTAGCTTGATGTTTCTGATATTTAAATATAAAAAAACTCGGTTTATTTGAAAAACCGAGTTGCGAGAATTTTAGGAAAAATGCAGTGTATTCAATGCGCTTTGGCCTTAACTCGAAAGAGCCAGAAAATCAAGAGAACTCAGAGTATTATCAGCGCCAAAAACCTGAGCCAAAACCTGACCAGTGGCAGCAACTTGTAGCAGCGTGCCATTCGCCATCGAGTTAATTTGCAAACTCTCAAAACTCAAACCACCCGCCAGGACAAACTTATCAGT
>NZ_JAUBSH010000168.1:0-5034 GCF_036704705.1 Microcoleus sp. K1-B1
CTCTTTGAGCACAACTTGATATTTTTTATTATATCATATTAGTTGTTTGTGTAATTAATTTTGTTTGACTACTTACATTTCTATCACTTCTTCGCCGTTATGAATTGCTTCCTCACGAGTTTGACCGTGAGTGCAAGGCATCACCACGCGATCGGCAAACTCTCGAATCGTGACTAGGAAAAGCCGATCTTCATCCGACCCTTGAACAATCATACTCTATCGACTCATGAATCATCGCCCTCCCATTCAAATCCCTTCCACTCCATCATACTTTCAAGGATTCTCGCTACTGCTCCCTAGTAGGCACTCCATAAGAAGTATAAGGTCTAACATCAGGCGGTTGAAGCCCCAAAACAATTGATTCGGCAGGAACTCCCGCTGCAACTAACTCCTCAGCAATCAGGCGATCCGTATTATTTGCTTGAATCCACACCTGACCGTCAATAATATCAATATGAATCACGCAATGGTGAATGCGCTGCTCATTAAACCAACCTATATTTATTAACATATAACGGTCATTTTCCAAATCAAAAATTATTTCATTTTTGGTTCCACTGTCAAAAACGGGAATCTCAGCGTATTCAGTAAGGAGCTGCTTAACAAGTTGGCGATAATTATTTAAGCTATCCATTGTACTATTTACTCTATTTTTTGGTTAAAAACAACCAAATTTAGGCGGTTATTATCTAGCAATATCTGACCAAAACTTTCTCCTTCAAAAAGCTCTGTAAAAGCATGTAGTGGAATTGCCCGATACAGTTGTCTTTCTGATTCCGTCCGTTTTAAGATGTCATAGTAAAGAGTATATTGACCCAAAGCTTGCTCTAAATCTGCAATTCTAGACTCTCCGATAAAACTTTTAACTTCAACGGCTATCTTGCGATCGTTGTTCTCAGCAGCTAATAGCTGTTCGGCACCAAGATCGATAGGTTTCTCTTCGCCCAAGCCAAGGGATACGGATCGTGGGTAATTGTCCAGCCAGCCTTAATGAGAGCCTGTTTGACAACTTGATGATAAATGTCTCTTGCTGGCACGATCGCTCTCTTTGGCGATCGAGGTTGACACTGACTATTATTTATAATGTGCAGAAGTCTCAACCATTATTCGAGAAATTCAATCTGAAACAACACGATCGCCCGTTAGCGAAGCCCTCGAAGAGGATCGCCCCACTCAAATAGTCCTGAACCCACATCGAGGCCAGAAACCGGGTTTCTTCCTATATCTCTAGCCCCGAATCTGCGATTTTTCAGAGAAACCCCGTTTCTTCGCGTAACTCCTACCAAATCAAAATCTGGCAATACCCTAAATATAATTAAAATTTGTTAAGATTAACTCGACCTCAGCGCCGGCATCCCATCCGCCGCTAAACCAGCCCTTCCCCAGTCCCCACAACAATGCTGCGACTCGAACACATCAGTAAAATTTACCCCACAGGCGTCGTACTCAAAGATGTCACCTGGGAAGTCAAACCGGGCGATCGCATCGGCTTAGTCGGCGTTAACGGTGCCGGCAAATCCACCCAACTCAAAATCATCGCCGGCGAAATCGAACCCACCGCCGGCGAAGTTATTCGCCCTGCCAGCTTACACATCGCCTACCTCTCCCAAGAATTTGAAGTAGATCCGACTCGCACCGTCAAAGAAGAATTTTGGCGTGCCTTCAGCGAAGCCAACGAAGTCCATGAATCCCTAATGCAAGTCCATCGAGACTTGGAAAACTCCTCCCCAGAAAATCTCGACGAACTGATCCACAAAATGGATCGGCTGCAACGGCAATTTGAAGGCTTAAACGGTTACGGTTTAGAGGCCCAAATCGAGAAAATTCTGCCCGAAATCGGATTTGAACCCGAAGATGGCGATCGATTAGTCAGCGCCTTCAGCGGCGGCTGGCAAATGCGGATGAGTTTGGGCAAAATTCTCCTGCAAAAACCCGACATTCTGCTACTAGACGAACCTACCAACCACCTCGACTTAGAAACGATCGAATGGCTGGAAGTATACCTCAAAGGGCTGACAACCCCAATGGTAATCGTATCCCATGACCGGGAATTTCTCGATCGGCTCTGCACCCAAATCGTCGAAACCGAACGCGGCGTTTCCAGCACCTACCTCGGCAACTACTCCTCCTACCTGCTGCAAAAAGCAGAAGCCAGAGAAGCCCAACTCAGCGCCTACGAAAGCCAGCAAAAAGAACTCGAAAAACAGCAAGCATTCGTAGAAAAATTCCGCGCCAGCGCCACTCGCAGCACCCAAGCCAAAAGCCGCGAGAAACAGTTAGACAAAATCGAACGCATCGAAGCGCCCACCGGCGGATTAAAAACTTTGCATTTCCGCTTTCCCCCCGCACCCCGCAGTGGCCGCGAAGTAGCAATAATTGAAGATTTGGTGCACACCTACGGCGAAAAAATCCTATTCTTGGGAGCAGACTTGTTAATTGAAAGGGGCGATCGTATTGCCTTTCTCGGCCCCAACGGCGCGGGCAAATCAACCCTGCTGCGGATGATTATGGGTTTGGAAAAGCCGACTGAAGGTACTGTCAAATTGGGAGGTCACAACGTCATCCCCGGTTACTTTGAACAGAATCAGGCTGAAGCCTTAGATTTGAATAAAAGCGTGATGCAAACGATTCACGACGAAGTTCCAGACTGGAAAAATGAAGAAGTTCGGACTTTGTTGGGCCGTTTCTTATTTACTGGCGAAACAGTATTCAAACAGGTTGGCGCTTTAAGCGGCGGCGAAAAAGCCCGCCTAGCTTTGGCAAAAATGCTGTTGACTCCCGTGAATTTGCTGATTTTGGACGAACCGACAAATCACCTCGACATTCCGGCGAAAGAGATGATGGAAGAGGCGATTCAGAATTATGACGGTACGGTAATTATCGTTTCGCACGATCGCTATTTCATCTCCCAAGTCGCTAACAAAATAGTCGAGATTCGGGACGGAGAGTTTCGCCCTTATTTGGGAGATTACCACTACTATCTCGATAAAATAGCTGAAGAAAAAGAGCTAGCCAAGTTAGCCAAACTTGAAGCCGAAAAAGCAGCTAAAAAAGCAGAAAAAGAAGCTAAGAAAAAAGCTGCGGCTAAGCAAAAATAAACTTTCCTCCCTCGCAGATAAACCTTAAATCCGCGTTTATCTGCGTGCATCTGCGGTTAAAAAAGCATCTGATTCTTAACTAACCCAAAATTCGACTAATCATCTGATTCGCCTGGGACTCGTAACTCCCACCAAACAAATTAAAATGATTTAAAATGTGATAGAGATTATAAAGAGTTTTGCGTTCTTCATACCCTGAATCCAAAGGCCAAACCTGATTATATCCCCGGTAAAACTGCCCCGGAAATCCACCAAATAGCTCAGTCATCGCAATATCAACTTCTCTATCTCCCAAATATGCCGCCGGGTCAAAAATTACCGGTTCCCCCGCAGATGTCACCCCCGCATTTCCCCCCCACAAATCCCCGTGAACTAGCGAGGGTTGAGGTTCATAACCAGCTAACAATTCAGGAATCATCTCTAATAAACGTTCTCCTTTCGGAAAATGGCCGCCCCGACGCTTAGCCAATTTTAACTGATAACCAATCCGATGTTCTGCCCAAAATTCTGCCCAATTTGCCGTCCAATTATTAATTTGTATAGTTGAGCCGATCGTATTATTAATATCCCACCCAAAAACTGCCCTCAATAAGCCCGAATTAGGCTCTTCTCCCCCCCTTAGCAAGGGGGGGGTGGGGGGGGTGTATTTGTGCATTTCGGCGAGTTTTCGCCCCATTTCTTCCCAAGTTCGATCGCCCCTGCGACTTCCCAAATCCAGCCATTCCAGCACAATATAAGCTGAATTCCCCTCAGTTCCCCAGCAAATCGGCTCAGGTACTCGAATCGTCTGGGTTTCCCCCATTTGCTGCAAAGCCAGCGCTTCAGCTTCAAACATCGCGACTTGGGAAGCTTGATTGAGTTTCGCGAAGTAAGTGCGGGAACTGCTGCTGATAGAATAGCCTTGATTGATGCAGCCACCGCTGACGGAACGGCGATTGGCGATCGAAAATCTTTCTCCGGTTGTTTCACAGATGTGCGTGGCAATTTTGTCCCACATAGCATCAAATCGTTTTGAGGGTTGAGGGCGATGGGAATTAGTTTAACAGGTATGGCAACTTAATCAGCAAAAACAACAAAGCCCCTATATGAAGCTCAGAAAGAGGCTGTGCATTGTCAAATAGAAGAGACTGTTGGCGAATTAAAAAAGGGTGAAACCAAACATCCCATAATCATGGAAAAAAACGTAACTCCCTAGGTAGGATGGTCAGGATGATTCCAATCAAGGAAGAATTATGGTAGTATTCATCCATGAGTCCAGAAGAAAAAGATCAAAAAATTGAGAGTTTAGAGCAAGAAATTCAAGTGCTGCGGCAAAAAATAGCAGAACTAGAGAGGCGTTTGGGGTTAGATAGCCAAACGAGTTCAAAACCACCGTCAAGCGATGGACTCAAAAAAGCGGATAAAATTCGGACAAAAAGTTTACGAGAAAAAGGAAAGCGCCCATCAGGGGGACAGTTTGGTCATGCAGGGCAGACATTAGAACAAGTTTTAGAACCAGATAATATCATAGAACATCCCACACCATGCTCATGTCTATCATGCGGGTGTGACATATCTCAAGTAGAAGCCAAAAAAATGATGGGGCGACAAGTATTTGATATACCAACGCCAAAAATAATCGTCACAGAACACCAAGTTGGGGTCAAAGAATGTCCTGAATGTAAAGCTCAAATACAAGGGAGTTTTCCCGAATCAGTTAAAGCCCCAGTACAGTACGGAGAAAGAATTAGAGCAGTTGCAGCTTATCTAAATCATCAGCATTTTATTCCCGAAGACAGATTAAGTAAAGTGCTGCTGGATTTATTTGGTTGTCGAATGACACCAGGGACAATCGCAAATACAACAAAGACACTTGCCAACGGGTGCATCTCACTTTGGCAAATGTGTCAAAAAAGAGATAAAATGAAAAAGCTAGTAAAATCGTTAAATAAAGATG
>NZ_JAUBSH010000169.1:0-5027 GCF_036704705.1 Microcoleus sp. K1-B1
TCCTGACCTAGTTTCCAAGTTGCACCCGGAGCACCTGCATTTGGATTTAGATCGTGATGAATGGTAAGTAGGATTTTTATGATCTTATACGATTCTCAACCAAGCGAATAAAATTTTGAACCTGATACTGTAAGTCAAATTCGGGGCGCTGGCTATTTTGAAGGGCAAGAGCTGATAGCTGTATATAATAGTCTTCATCGGTACGAAGTCGTTTCAATGCATTTATATAAGGCTGTGGGTCGTTTTTAGAATCAACTAAGATACCTCCCTGACCAAGTGTATAGGGGATACCGCCTACACTTGAGGCGATTACCGGAATACCATTGGCTTGAGCTTCGATGATAACCCGACCAAAGGTTTCGATAAAATGGGAAGGGACGAGCAAGATGTCAGTTAGTGCATAAACTCGACGCATATCTTCCTGGTTATCCCAGATTTCCACATTGGGCAGGCTATCGGCAAGTTTCAGATAAAGTCCCTGGTCGCCTCCCCACTTCCCTTTGACAAAGAGAAAGTTTTCCTGGGGCAAGGAACGGGCTATCTTAATTGCAACTTCAACCCCCTTCTCTGGGATTAGATTGATAAATGTAATATACCGACGTTTACGCTCCGCCACTTTGTATTGGCATAGATCCACGAATGGCAGAACTACTCCAATCTTGTTACTGGTAAGCTGGCTGGCAATCGAAGCTATAAACGGTGAATTGGCGATCACCTGAATGTTGTCAGGGATAGGGTCTCCATTTTCAAGGGTGCCTAAGTTGCGTGCAAAGTAGAAACTCGGGTAGCCCTGATGAGCTGCATAGTTAAGGAGTGGGCATGTAAGTGTGTCATGACCGAGGACAAGATCAGGTCGATACTTACGCAACCTTTGATCGATGAGTTCGATCCAATAGCGTTCTCTATTGAATTTGGTACTCAATGCAGTGACTTGCCGCCAACACGGATAGCCGAGGTCATAGTCCACCATACAGAGGGACGGTTTTTGAAGGCGTACAAGGCTGCGCCAGACACCGCGCCGGAAATACGATGAACGGACGGAGAGCGCACAGATTATTTCAATTTGCCAGCCCAATTGGTATAGACTCTCAAATAGTTTTATTGTGGATAACTCAGATCCCCCTGATACGTCGCGATAGAAAGGTGCTGTACTTACGAACAAAAGCTTTGGCATCATACTTCAAACTCCAAATTGATTTTTTATAATTAAATTCCGGTTTTTGGCGCTGGTGCAATATCTGACTCTAGGAAGATTCAGAAAGCTTTACCTCACTTGGCCTACTTAACTTTGCAATTGGTGGTATTTCCATAAATAACTTCGTTGTTCTAACAACTCTTGATACGCTCCTTGTTCCACAATGCGACCTTGGTTCAGCACAACCACTTTATTGGCTCGGACAATAGTTGATAGACGATGGGCGATCGCCATTACAGTATGACCTACAGACAGCTTTTCTATCGACTCCTGAATCAATCGCTCCGATACAGAGTCTAAAGCACTCGTTGCTTCATCTAATATTAAAGTTTCTGGATTGCGTAACAAAGCACGGGCGATCGCAATCCGTTGGCGTTGACCACCCGACAAGCGTACCCCCCGGTTTCCGAGTTGAGTCTCAAATCCTTTAGGCATATCTTGAATAAATTCTAGAGCATGGGCGAGTCGAGCTGCTTCTTGAATTTCCTGTTCAGTTGCGCCTCCTTTTCCATAAACAATATTGTTCCGAATATTTGCCCGTCCTTGCCCATCGCCTTTAACAACAATCGGTTTCACAATACATAGTTTCATATTCAATTCCCTATTGGCTTGCGAAAGATTTCTTCAGCATGGTCAGTAGTGCTTTCTCAGTAGTGGCTTCTCAGCTTGATACCGTTCCACCTAACTAATCTAGTTGTAATGGATACCATTTAACTGGAATAGCAATCCAATCGACTTGATTGTGTTGTTGAAGTGCCAAATCTACGCTACTTGCTAACAAGGTAACATGATGACCGCGACGAATCGCTTCCCAGGCAACTTCATAGTTTACCCGACCTTGACCATCACCGAGCGCGACTTTATGAGTAACAATACAAAGCTTCATAGAGAACCTTTACTACGAATACGAATAGAAAAAGAACTAAACAAAAGAGTTAAAGCAGCATTCATCTCAACTAATTCTTCAAAAAACTTCAAAAAATTATTGATAAAAATATCTAGATCTATCAGTATCGATACAACACCGTAGCCTACAGTGATGAGCAAGAAGCCTAGTGGAAGGTAACGGTTGAGCGCTAAGGCTAAATAATTTATCCCTTGGCGAACAATCACTCTCACTTTTTGGAAATGCTTAATTGCCCAAATCAATCCAAGCAGTAGTAAGCAAGCGAATACTCCTAAAAGAACAAACAACATTATTAAATTTTGCTTCAAAATAGGTTTAACGCTTACCAAGAGTAAGAATAAAACATCATGTAGCGAATCAATTCTCACTCCACCAACTAGAGGCGCTTTAAACCAGAACATCCGGTAGCCAAAGCTGATTTCGTCTAAGGCGGCAAGCAGCCCTAAGAACGGGATAATTAGGTAAAACTTTCGAGCATATTTATCCTTTAACTTGCTAATAAAAATCAAACCAAGCACAAAAGTCTCAAAATATAAAATTGTGGTTAAGTTTTCTAAGAACTCATTCTCTTCCACCAACGCACTTCTTATATTAGGAAATAAAAACCATAATCCGCTCAGAAGAAAAGCATTCAAAACAGTCAGTAGAATATAGAGTTGACAGAGTCTTCTCCTTGTGGATAACCTTTCCCGCCGATGCAATATTGATTGAGTTTTCATTTCTTGATCTCCAGAAATCTAAAACTATTTAAATTGATAAATGCGAATTTTCGGACCCCGATTAATTTTAGGAACCTGATTAAATTCATAAATAAGTTGAGCAGAAGAAATAAGGCGTTGATAATTTTTAACTATTTCTGGATACCTTTCCTTTTCTGCCAAATACAAATCATACCAATGGCTTATAACCATGTATTGGATACCCTTAGCTTGAATATCCTCAATATCTCCAATTTCTCCAATTCTGCCAAAGTCTAAGGGTCTAATTTTAGCATGTCTCGTATAAATATTAGGCTCGATTTGGAACAAAGCTCCTTGCTTATCTCGATTAACTTGAAATAATTTGAATGAGTACTTGGGAAAATTAGGACCATAAGGTTCTATTAAAAGAGCACTTCCGCTTTGAATATTAGTAGTTACCCATCGTTCTGCCTGAATTCTTGTGTCGGTTCCCGAAGCTTCACGACCTTGTGCGAGGCTTGCACTTGAAAGAGAAGCAAGAATAATACAGAAAGAAAACAAGAATATCCAAGTTACTGATTTTATAAAATATTTGTTAGTCAAGTTCGATAGTTGATAAATAGCCCAAGCAAGTATTATACAACTGAAAGGAAGAATAGGGATAACCCAGTGATTCCACCTTAAACTGAGAAAACATATAAATATTAAAAATATAAGAGGGAAACTAATTAATATTAAGGCTTCTTTTCTTCGGGAAAAGGCACAGAATAAAACTCCCATACTCAACAATAGAATGCCATAAAGTGAAAAAGAGTTTACAAGAGGATTTTCTATATACCATCTCAGGTTGGCTATCAGCCCGCCTCCTGTTACGCTAACTTGTTCCGATCTGGCTTCCTTTGCCACATCAATAAGCACCTGTTTAAAATCTATAAATAGAAAAGGAGAGCCTACAAAAGCTCCTGCAATACAGGCTGCAATACTGCTAAATACTTTGGGAAAGCCTTGGTGAAGCCATCCCTTGCTAAGAAAAAAGGTCAAGATAATAGTCAACGCAAAAACAACAGCAGGGTATTTGGTTACGATAGCTAGACCTAGCAAGAAACTAGCTAATACATAGTCTAATAATTGGTTTTTTTCAAATATTCTTAAACAGAACCAAAATGAAAGCAGTAAAAGCAAGGGCATTAAACTGTCCATTCGCGCTAACTGTGAACCTGAGACATGAATCGGAGTGATAGCAATTAAAGCTGCTGCGACTAAACCTACTGTTCTATTAAAAATTCTCTTGCCGACTAAGTATACGAGCCAAATTGTGAGCAGACCAAATAAGACACCAAGAAGACGCCCACTTAAGAAAAAAATAGTTTGATCTTGAAAGTAAAGTGCTTTAAAGTCATCAGCACTAGCAAAAATTCCTAAAACTCTACCTGCTAAAAAAACGAAGGCATATACAAAGACCAGTAGGTAAATAACAGTGGTTGCTGGATGACCAAACCAGTGAGGATTTAGATCGCGATTAGCTAACATTTCTACAGCATTGCTAACTCGTCCGGCTTCACCATTACTGTAAATATCAGGCAGATTAGCTTTAATTCCGTAGAGACGAAGTAAAAAACCTGCTAATAAAATACCGAATAAAATGAGCTTTGAATGCCGAGATATTTGCTCTTCGTACCTAATCCAACTTCTCATGTTCTAGTACCTACTTATTTTATCAATCGTCAGGGCGAGTTTACTTTTTGAGAACCTCCCGGCAACTTCTTTGGCACAACGCTTCTTCATAGAAAGCCAGGTTATGGCGGGCGATCCGCTCCCAACTGTAGTGTTGTGCGGTAGCGTAAGCATTACGGCGTAACTGCTCAAGGTAAGGGCGGTCTGTAACCAGGCGTTCCAAAGCCTGCTCGATCGCCTGACTATCGCGAGCCGGGACTAAAATGCCATTGTGCCCATCCCGCACGATCTCCATTGGTCCTGGTGTTGTTGTCGTTACAGGCGCTAGACCGCAAGCCATAGTTTCAGTCAGAGCCAAGCTAAACCCTTCAGAGAGGGTGGGAAAGAGCTTGATGTGATGTCCGCGCAGGAGGTCAGGTAGTGTGTCCTGACTGTAGCGCGGAATGACTCGGATGCGATCGCGTACAGCAGGCTCGAAATCTGCATGGACTTCCGCTTCTGAGCAACCCGTTCCCAAAAAACTTACCTTCACTTGGGGATAGCGAGCGAGAATTGCATTTAATGCACTTGC
>NZ_JAUBSH010000170.1:0-4958 GCF_036704705.1 Microcoleus sp. K1-B1
TGAGTTACCTCAGTAGATATATTCTTTTTGTTTACTTATCTTAACATAGTTCGGTTTTTTTGCGCCGACCTACTTAGGTTTATAGTGAGGACTTTAGTCCTCTCTTTAAGTTTAAAGTCCTTACGTAAGGATTAAGGTGAAAAATAGTTGATTGAGATCCTAGAAATATGGTAATGTAGTCAGATGAGCGAAAAATAAGAGTTATCACCACTAAACATAAAAGTATTTGAGCAGTTGAGCCGTGAGGAAAGGTATCTGGCGGTTCTCGCTCCATGTTTCGGTTTGAACAAACTGCTGATTTGTTATCTGTGATTCAGACTTGTCGGTTTCAAGCTAAAAGCGCAATGGCTTTTTTCCGTGATGCTCTATCTGCCCATTCTTGTAACTTTTTAATGCCTTCTCTGATTCCCCAATCTTAGACCTGAATCCTTACGATTGATGAATAAATATATACAAGCTTTAGGTATTTTAGCATAATATCTAGCAACATTGGGAATTTATACGATGTTATCAGTTTAAGAGAATGGCTAGAATCTATCCGTTAGGGGAATATCACTTGTACTTTAGTGGATTTCAATCACGTGATCGCTTTACTAACAGTCTAAAAATACTATTTCTAATCAAGACAAAAGCAATGAATAAAATTATCAAGACAATTTTAGCTTTGAGTGCGATATTTACCATATTCTATCTATCAGCCAGTCTTTCTCAAGCTAAACCTCTTAGCCAGGAAGTAAAACAGTCTAATAATTATTGTGCAACGGCAGTAGAAAATGTTAAAGCAAGAATTCAGAATAATAATTATCTGACCGTAGAGTTTAAGGGGAAACAAATTCCTCGCGAATGGCAGGAAGGCGCACCAGCAGGACGCTCTGTTCAATTGACAATTATTTTGGGTAACTTAAGGGAAGGAAGCGATCAGCTTGTTGAGAATATAATGGCATCTACGCAAATGTTAACAGGAATGAGTAATCAATTAATTGAGGGTTGTGAGAATATTGCAGTGGTAACCTACGCGAAAAAACACACTGGTTATATAAGAACTTTTGGATTAATTCAAGGTAGAGTTCAAGAGTTTGAGTATATTACGCCTGGGGGTCAACCCACTCAATTAAGATTAAGATGGGGGGTAGAGGTAATGACTTAATTTATCTACAAAATAGCATGACTTACTTAGGATCGCTAATTAAATAATTTACACAAGTTTGTGGGTGTAGGGGTTGGGCGGGACGCCCGCCCTTTCTGGACGGGCGGGACGCCCATCCCACAAGAACCATCACGCATTGTAAGTTATTTAATTCTCATTCCTTAAACAAAGTGGCAGGTGGCTAAATCATTGACAATGAATAGAAGCCAGCAAAATATAGGTTAGGAAATAATCAGGTATTTTTACAGGAATTAGAAACAAATACTATGCGGTATGCACTTTTACCTGGAATCGGAATTATTGTTAATCTGGCGCTATTTCCGTTAGGCGGATGCTGATGCCAGCGTAGTTGCCGATCGCAACAGTACCAGTAACATCAGTGCCAATACGATTGCCCATTACTTGGTTGTTGCGCGCCGCGAACCCGGAAATCTCGATGCCAGTGCTGGGAAGAACAGCGCCCTTGCCGGAGATTAAGTTGTTCTCGATCCGATTATCTGGAACGCGATCGATCCAGATCCCTTTGGCGTTGCCCCGATCGATTCCTAGCGGTTGGGCAAATACCATTAGTTTTAGTCCAAATGGTAAAATGTTAGCTTCTGGTGGTTCGGACAGTAAAGTCAAACTATGGAATGCCGAAAATGGCAGATTATTGTTTACCATAGAAGGACATTTATCGGATGTAACTAATATTAGTTTCAGTCCCGATGGCAAGATTTTAGCTTCCTCTAGTGAGGAGGGTAATGTGAGGGTGTGGAATCTAGAAAATAGTCGAGAAATATCAACCCTAGAAGGACACCTCGGCAGTGTTACCAGCGTTATGTTTAGTCCCGATGGCAAAACACTGGCTTCTGCTGGGATTGACAATACTATCAAGTTGTGGAATTTAGAACTCGATCTAGATAATTTAATCGGGCGGGGTTGCTTGTGGCTAAAAGATTACCTGGTCACTCATCCTGAAGCAGAAATAAGGGAAATTTGCCGAAATAGGTAATGGGTAATAGGTACTGAACTACGAACCTATGATTACCGAGTTTGAAAGATATTCTGCACCATTTTTTTATCTACACTTGCCGCCGCCTTATCCAATTCGGCAATCTCCCCGGAGTCTAACTCCCACCCCAAAGCACCAATATTATCCCTCGCCTGTGCCGCAGATTTCGCCCCAGGAATGGGAATAGTTTCTTTGCAGATGCACCAGTTGATTGCTACCTGCGAAACAGTCTTGTTTCTGAATGCTGCTATTTCTCGCAAACATTCCAAAAGCGATCGCATTCCCGGAAGTAGCTGCTTGCACGCCAAACCTCGGATACCTTTAGGAAGAGTGCCGTTTTCGGAATATTTACCCGTCAGCAACCCCAAGGCTAGAGGACTGTAAGCAATCAATTTTATCCCCAATTCATCGCAAACGTCTTTCAATCCGAGTTCTGTCACCGGATAGGTAGAAAGTAGCGAATATTGCACTTGTAAAGTAACAATAGGAATTTGGCGATCGCTAAATCTTTGATGCACCCATTTCAGCCTTTTCGGCCCGTAATTAGACAAACCCACTCCCTTGACCAATCCTTGCTCGTAAAGGTCAGCCAAACCATCTAAAAGAGCTCCCTCTTGCCAAGGAGCGTAATTAGCTGTAGACCAGTGCATTTGCACCAAATCTACATTTTTTCCGAGGCGCAAAGCAGAGGCTTTGCAAGCAGATATCATTGATTGTCGCGTCAGTCTCCAAGGATAAGCAGCCAGTTTTGTCGCAATACAAATACTGTCTTTATTTGCGCCTTGATATTGTTGAGAAAATTGACCCAAAAGCTGTTCGCTACGTCCATTTAATTTCCCTGTTCCGTAAGAGTCCCCGGTATCAAATAAAGTGACGCCGTTACTAACACAAAGATTGAAAACGGCTTGCAATTCGTCGTCCATACTTTCATTGTAGCCCCAAAGCAGCCGGTTGCCCCAGGCCCAAGTGCCGCAGCCCATTTTTGGCAGTAAATTTTTTTGATTAGTTTGCATTTTTATTGATGGTTGTTATATTAACTCCGGTTAAACTGACATCTTGCACCTCTGTTAGGAACAGGCAAGATGCCTGTTCCACAAAGAGTGGATTTTCTTGGGGGCCCTTACTCCTAGCCAGCCCCTCAGAGCCTTATTGTTGTAAAACCCGCCCCTCCGAATTAATGGTTTCTAACTAATGACTAATGACTGATGACTCTTTAATTCTTTTACGTGGTGGGCGAGGGCGAAGGTGGGCTGTTTTTGGTAGGTTGATCTGGCTTAGCTTTGGGGTCGGGTTTTGGTGGCGTAGGTGGAGGGAAAGTCGCCGCGCGTCTGGGTATTTGTAGCGCTGTTCGGAATGCAGAAGAGGGGAAGAAATCGCTAAATTGAGAAAGTCGAACTGCGATAGGTTCTGGTGCATATTCCCACAAGCTTTCGTAGTAGAAGAAAGCGACGCCTAAGCCATATTCTTGGACTGCTTGCACCTGAGATTTAATTTGCTGAATCGGTACTGGGCTATTTCTCAAACCTGTCATAATCCCAATTCCGGTGGGAATCTTTTGCTGTGCTTCTTGCATTTCTGGACGGTTAATCTTGTCAACAAATGATTCTAAATTGGGACGGTACACTTGCACAATTAGCTCGTCGGCAATATCCAAACGCACCCAAGCCAGCCAATCTTGTAGGTGATGTTTGTAAGCAAACTCGTAGTAATTGGGAGAAATCGAGAAAATAGCATTGGGTTTGACTGCTTTGACGGCTTGATTTAGCTGGGACATAAAAGCGGTAATTTTATTGGCTCGCCATTGCACCCATGCTGGGTTTTGAAAATCTTTGGGCGGAGCTTTTTTGGTTTCTTTGGTATACAAAGCAATTGTGTACTCATCGTATCCAAATTCAGACGGCAAACTCATGTGATCGTCAAATTGAATGCCGTCGGCGTTATATTGAGTGGTGATTTCTAGTACGAGTTGGGTAATGAATTGCTGCACTTCTGGATGAAAGGGATTGAGCCAAACTACTTCGCCACCTGCACCGTTTGATGTTTGGCTGCCGTCCTGTTTTTGTGTCAGCCAATCGGGATGATTTAAGGCTAATTCTGAGGTGGGAGGAGCCATGAAACCAAACTCAAACCAAGGAATTACTAGCAGGCCTTGGCGGTGAGCTTGAGCGATTAAATCGGCGATCATATCTTGTCCTTCTAACCCTCTGTAAACAAAGGGTTGAATGTCTCTTTGCTGCGCTACATTGCTGGGATACATTGCATACCCAGAATTCCAGACAACGGGATAGATTGTGTTGAAATTTAACCGTTTTAGTTTGCTGACAGCATCTCCTAGTTTGCGACGATCTCTGAGGATGTCTTTGTCGTTTGTCGTCATCCAAACGCCGCGAATTTCCTGGCGGGGTTCCTGGGCGATCGCCGGAATGAAGTTGTTCGCCAGCAATACTATAATGAATGAGAGGGCAAACAGAAGCGGGAAAAGAGTTTTAATCGATCGCTGCCAACTGCGGGGAATGATGCGTAATGTCATAGTTTTGAATGGTGAGTTAGCTATTGAAACACACCCTGGCATAATTTGGTGATAAAATTTGCTCGCTCTACAGTCTACAGCCATTTGCGCTGAATGTGGAATCGGTTAACTGAAATGGGTGAATTGATGTTATGCGATCGCAACTGAGCTCAGTATAATCTCGGAGACAGAGGGTAAGTGACAGCATTCTGTCTAACTGCTGGGAAATCAATTAAGTAGTTAAGCAAAATTAATTACATAATTATCTCCAAATTCTTTAAGAATTCTTTCGACAGATGAAACAAGAG
>NZ_JAUBSH010000171.1:0-4263 GCF_036704705.1 Microcoleus sp. K1-B1
AATCGCTGGTATTTATAATTATGAACTTTCTTTAAAGACTAAATTAGAGAGCGCCTGAGACTTTCGCAAGAGGTCTAGTAATGGCAGGTATGGTAGCGCAAGTTAATGCGGCCAGTCAGGAAGTTCAGAAACAGAATTTGCCATCGGTACAAGCACAGGCTAACCCTAGTCAGCCGATACCCGTAGCGTTGCCGACGGATGCAAAAATTTCTATGAAAAAGGGCACACCACAAAGCGGTAGAGTTGTAGAGATTGATGAGAAAACGCAAAAAATATCGCTCCAGCGAGGGAGGGACAAGGTATCGATCCCGTTGGGTCAAATTGATAAAATCGTGTTTTCCCAAAGTGCGGTGGTTTATCGTAGAAATCGGTGGCCAGTTTATCGGGGCTATGGCACTTCAGCGAAAGGCCGTCGAGAGACTTGGCGCGGTATTCCCATGAAGGCTTTTCGCTTGCTAGATCCGAATCAAGGTCAAGCGGAGGTGAAGCTAGAGTCTGTTCTTTCTCTTGACAAGTTGGACAGTATAAGGTCAGTTATGGTTGGAGATGGGAAAAATAAACCACAATTTGTCGTCGATGAAATGCAGTTTGATGTGCAGAAAAAGACGATCACAATTGCAGCGACTCCGTATTGAGTCCGTCGGGGGTTTAAACCTTTGCATCATCGCAAAAGTCCGTCGGGGGTTTAAACCCCCGCCTCATAGCGAAAGTCCTCTAAAGAGGACTGAAGAGTAGAATTTGGGGGGCCAGAAACCGGGTTTTTACGAAAATATTTCGTTGTTACCCACAAATTAGGTAAACACATTCGACTTCGCTCAGTGCTTTGGTCGGAGTGTGTCCAGAACTGTCTATTTCAATTCAAATCTTGCATCATTCTCGCTCTTGCAGTCCTCTTCAGAGGACTTTCGCTATGAGGCAGGGGTTTTAACCCTTGCCGGACTGTTGCAACTTGCCGGACTGTTGCAACAAATGTAAAATATCAGTGGCACTAGAATTAAAATCCCAACTCTCTTTACTAAAACCGATGGAAAACATAAATCTTAAAGAAGAAGTCCGCAGCTTAATCGATAAATTACCTGAAAACTTTACTTTGTCTGACCTGATATCTGCAATTTATCTCAGGAAAAGGATGCCATCTCAATCAATTCAAGTTAAAGGTATCACAGAAACAGTTGAAGCAGAAACTTTGCATGAAGCTGAAGCATCTTCGCCTACACCTAGCCGATTTGGGAGCGATCGAGGACTAATTACAACTTCTGATGACTTTGATGAACCGCTGGAGTTATTGCCATCACCGTTAGTCAATAGCTTGCTGGAAAAAGCTAAAGAATTGACTAAAGTATCTGCTGAATTAACTGAAATTATTGCTAAGCTTGAGAAAGAAAGCCAGATTGAGCAACCTCAAAATTTTTGGGAAGCAATCCAAAAGTTTCGTCAAGAAAACAATCTAGAAGAAGCAGGAATTGAGGCAGAAGTTTTTGAGGGACTTAGAGATTCATCACCAGGGCGCGAGGTTGTTTTGTGAGTTTGCGATTTTTATTAGATACTAACGTACTTTCGGAACCAACTCGACCAATTCCGAATGCAAATGTAGTCAAAATGTTAGAGCAATATAAAGAAGAAGTTGCGACGGCAACAGTTGTATTTCACGAACTTTTATTTGGGTGTAAGCGACTTCCTGAATCAAGGAAACGTCGAATTTTAGAAAGTTATCTCTATGAGACAGTTCGAGTTCAAATTCCTCTGCTGCCTTATGATGCTAATGCTGCCATCTGGCAGGCGACAGAAAGAGCGCGTCTCTCCAGTATTGGAAAAACCCCAGCATTCGCAGACGGTCAAATTGCGGCGATCGCTAAAGTAAACGAATTGATACTTGTGACGAACAATGTTTCAGACTTTGCAGATTTTTTCGAGTTGAAAATAGAAAATTGGTATGTGTAAATATCGCCTTATCATTGCACAAGCAATGGTGGAAGGAATACCCATATTAAGTAATAATTCTGCGTTTGATACCTATTTTATTAATCGAATTTGGTGATTTATAAAAATTATGAAACGATTTATCAGCAGTGTTTTGGTTTTGGGTGTGTGTCTGACTCCTCTGACTGTGCCGCTGATGGTTCAACCGAGTTGGGGGCAAAGTCGAGATTCACAGGTTGAAGAACTACAGAGACTTATACAGCAATCAAAGCAACAGCAAGAGGCAAAAAAACATCTACAGGCAATAGAAACATGGCAGCAGGTTCTAGCCATTGCCAGACAATTTAAAGATAAAAAGAATGAAGCCTTAGCACTCAATCAAATTGGTTTTAACTACGGCAAGAGATCCCAGTTTCAAGAAGCATTGAAATACTATAAGCAAGCTTTACCAATTACGCGGTCAGTGGGCATCGCGTTAGGGAAGCCATTACTTTGAGTAATATTGGCGCAGTGCACAACAGCGTCGGAGATCCGCAAGAAGCATTGAAATACTATAACCAAGCTTTACCAATTATGCGGTCAGTGGGCGATCGCTCTGGGGAAGCTACTACTTTGAGTAATATTGGTTTAGCGTACCACAGCACCTGTAAACCGCAAGAAGCATTGAAATACTATAACCAAGCTTTACCAATTATGCGGTCAGTGGGCGATCGCAACGGGCAAGCTGTTACTTTGAGTAATATCGGTTTAGTCTACAACAGCATCGGAGATCCGCAAGAAGCATTGAAATACTATAACCAAGCTTTACCAATTATGCGGTCAGTGGGCGATAGCTCTGGGAAATCTGCTACTTTGAATAATATCGGTTTAGCGTACCACAGCATCGGACAGCCACAAGAAGCATTGAAATACTACAACCAAGCTTTACCCATTAAGCGGTCAGTGGGCGATCGCTCTGGGGAAGCTGCTACTTTGAGTAATATTGGTTTTGCCTATCGAGATACGAAGCAACCGACTCAAGCGCTCGCAAATTGGCAGCAATCCGTCCAAATTACCTTAGAAATGCGGAGTGGTTTACAACGAGAAAATCGCCAAAAATTTCTAGAAGCTAATAGATGAACTCCGATCGCCCTCACATCCCTCCTCATCGACCAAAACCAAGCCGATCGCGCTTTTCAATGGATCAACATCGCCACCACAGCCGATCTCGCCGACTACACCCGCTTAATTGATGCCAAAGTAGCCAACCCCCAAGCACAAAAAGCCCTTGACGAGTGGAATCAAAAAAATCAACAACTCCAATTCCTCCGCCGCCAACTCGAAGACAACTTCTCAGAAAATTTAGCCCGACAAATGCGGGAGTTAGAAACAGAAGTCAACCGCAAAGCCGAAGAAATCTCCCGCCAATTCCCGGAAGTCGCCGAACTCTTTGAAACCACACCCAAAGACATAGCCCAACTGAAAGCAAGTATCGCACCAGATACCGTTGTCATTCAACCCGTCTTGCTGACAAATATCACAAATTTCCCCAATACCGTCGCCCTATTTGTCTTGACAAAAGACAGTTTAAGTGTTAAAAAAATTCCGATAAACCCCGCAGAATTCGACAAACTCCTCACTCAATACCGCGAACAACTGCAAAATACTGGCGACCCCAACGTCACCGTAACTGGCAGCAAACTCTACGAAATCCTGATTCGTCCGATCGAAGACCAAATTAAAGCTACTTCCGCCAAACAATTGAGCATCATCGCCACGGGCAAACTGCGCTATATCCCCTTTGAAACGCTGTATGACGAACAAACTGATGAATTCCTCATCCAGAAATATCCCGTCAACTATCTCACCCGCATTTCCACAAGGTCAATTCCCAATTCTACATTACAAGGCGGAGTCTTAGCATTAGGAAATCCCATCCCCCGTGCTCCGCAAAATTTAGCTGGTACAGAAGAAGAAGTTAGAAATATCGCTCAATTATTCCCCGGAAGTTCCGCCTATATCGGCAATGCCGCGACTCTCGACCAATTCAAAACTCAAGCACCCCGCTTTCCCTTTTTGCATCTAGCAACTCACGGCTGTTTCCAACAGGGAGGCTGTCAAAAATTGGGCATGGAGGAAAATACCCTGCTATTTGCTGACAGCCAATTCAATATTCGCGATGCCGCCTTATTAGGATTGCAAAACACCAGACTCCTCACCTTAAGCGCTTGTCAAACTGCTATGCAAGCGAATTCTAACGGTGAAGAAATATCGGGAGTTGCCTATGTACTGTAGTTTAGACTAAAAAATCAGTGCAGCTAAAAGTAGCAGCCTTTTAGCAGAAGGCAAGCTGTTGCTCAAAAA
>NZ_JAUBSH010000172.1:0-4088 GCF_036704705.1 Microcoleus sp. K1-B1
AGTATTGAAGGAATACATTAGAAATCAAGAAAAGCCGTCCTCAAAGGACGGGGCTTGTATCCCATTTTCTTGGTCAACTCCCTTGATTATTTGCCGAGTAAAGTACGGTTGATGTCCAGAATCGGAAAAAATAGGTTCCTTTCTTCCACCGTGAGATATTGCTTTAGGACCTTTTTCATCACATCGTAGGTCACGGTCGCACTATTTCTAACTTGAACAGCGCCTAAAATAGTTTGCAACCAAAGTAGTAGCCGATCGCGCAACCGTTCAGTATCATTAATCAACAGTGCTGCAGCCGAATGCCTCAACACCCGCAAAATATCTCCACGGCACTTTTCAGTGACATCGTTACCCCCCCGCCGAAATAAATTAGGGTCGAGAGACAGCATTTGTGCTTCCACTTGCCGCATAATTTCTGTTTCAGAGGCTTGAATTTTTTTATAAGCACTCATCCGGTGATTCAAAGACTGAAAGTAGTCTTTCAAAAATTGCAGTTCTTCTGCACTGGCGTAGCGTCCGTCTGTTTCCGTGCTCAAACGCGCAAGTTGGCTCAACATAGATTTTTCTCTACTACTAAAATACAAACATATCAGTTTTAAGCTTCTTTAGTCCGTACTAAATACTGTCCTACTTGAAAGCGGGTTTCATTAAGCTGTGTAACGATAGAACGAGTAATTAACTTTCCAGATTCTACAACTACTTGACCTGTAATTGGGTGTAATAAATCTTGCTGTGCCCGGCGGCCGATCAAAGCTTCAACATTTTCAATAGCATTAATGTACATCCCCGCAGGCAACTGTACAACCACACCCTCGCCTATAATTTGAGCCTGACAAGCAAGTCGCGAATTAGCTTTAGCCGTAGTAATGACTTCCAACGTCCTTCTCTCGCGGCGGTTCATGTCCGACAAGCCTTCCATGCCTTCTTTAATGTAAACATGGCAGGTAGCGCACATTCCCCGCCCCCCGCATTCCTTAAGAACGTCTAAGTCTTTGGAAAGTAAGGCAGACAGGATATTTGATCGGGTTTCGACTGCTATTTCCTCCGCAATTGGATCTAGTTTAATAATTTTAACCATATTGATGTTTGCTCCTGTCAAGTTCAGTATTTAGCAAGTTACGATCAACTTATTCAAAGCGCAAAAAAATTTGGCTAACACTCAAAAAGGTTAAGATGCCTTGACGACAGCATCGGCTTCTGGCTCTCTAACCCCTATGGCATAACCGCACTTCTGTTTTGGTCATATCGCTGTTCCCTCGCCCCGATTCCCCAGCTTAGCCTTGAAAAGCTAAAACCTTAGATACTTTCTCGATGGCATTGAAAAAACTGTAATAGTCGCGATCGACTAAAATAGCAGCCACAGGTAGTTCCAGATTGGGTATCGGCATCCGGCAAGATTGATAGTGACTCCGAAGCTCAAGGATTTTAGTAGGTGCGAGTGTACGATCGCTCTCAAGGAGGCTGAGAATGAACCTGAGATAACATAGGCTGTACCTGGCGAGCGATTCAAAAATTTGAATTTTTGTCAGAATTATTTACATATTTTAATACTAGCTCAAGCTTTTTCTATAATTAGACCGATGCAACATTCTAAGTACCGCATTTTAGGGCTAGTAGGACAAGGACAATTTGGTCGAGTCTTTTGTGCCAGCGTTCGAGAAGCTCCCGCCCAGGACTCCCGCCTCACCAGCCAACTGGTTGCTCTCAAAGAACTTAGTCATCAAAAAGCCCCAACTAGCGAATTCTTGCGAGAGCTGTGGTTTCTGATCACCTTGCAGCACCCGAACATCGTTACCTGCCGAGCTCTAGAACACACAGCTACAGGCAGGTACTTGGTTATGGACTACTGCGAGGGAGGAACCCTCCGCAACCTGCTCAAACAAGACCGCCCCTTGCGTCTGCTCGAAGGTTTACAGCTAGTCATGGAAGTCTTAGCCGGCTTAGACTACGCCCACCGCCGAGGCGTAGTTCACTGCGACATCAAACCCGAAAATATCCTCCTAACTTTAGGAGCAAAAGGTTGGTCGCCCCGGCTTTCTGACTTTGGTATCGCGCGTCGGCTGCCAGAAATTGGTACCACTCGCCTCCACCAAGAACTTTCTCCCGACGCTACCGTAGGTTCCCCCGCTTACATGGCCCCTGAGCGGTTTTACGGTCTTTTTTCCCCGATGTCAGATATATATGCAGTAGGAATTCTGCTGTTTGAATTGCTAATGGGCTACCGCCCTTTCGGGGGAACCCCCGGAGACTTGAGGTGGGCCCACCTGAATCAACGCTTGCAATTTCCCGACGCCATCCCCGAACCTTTGCAAGCAATAGTCAAAAAATCTTTAGAAAAGCTGCCAGCCCGCCGTTTTGCCAGTGCTTCCCAAATGGCTCAAGCTCTGCGGCTGATCATGTACGACCCCGCTGTCAGGCAATTGGGCGACTGCATTATTCCTTGGGAAAGCCCCACAACCAGTAGTGATAAAAGTCTGAAGTCGGAAACTGACTCTTTGCTGGAAGTTGAAGAGGAAAAAGCATCACAGTCGGCTATTAATTTACTTGGGACTGTGCGCTATTCGCTTTCGCAGCCCAAGCCACTGATACTTCCTGCACCGTTGACCGCTTTAATTGCCACTGAAACGTATCTATATGCTGCTGTAGGTACAGAGGTCAAGGTTTGGTCTCAGCCGGGAAAACAGCTAGTTACAGGAGAAATGTCTACTTCTATTTCATTAATGGCGGAAATGGTGCGTGGCATTTTACCTAGTTCCCACGGCTGCTGCGTTCTCACTCCGCAAAAACTTTACTGGCTCAATGAGCGCTCTTGGGAGCCTCAGTGTTTACTGGATATGGGTTTGAGGCAAGGCCCAGATGCTTTAAAAGCTGCTGTAGACTCTCACGGCAACTGGTTGACAGTAGCGGTTCCCGGCGAACTGCGTTTTTATTCTTTAGCTGGAAACAGCACTGCGGGCGATCAGAAAAAAGCGCTGAAGCTGATCGCTACTGTCCCGTTACCAGAACACTATTTACCAGAATTAATGTTTTTGGATCGGCGACACGTCTTAGCAGTTTGGCCGGATAACGAACCAAAAAATCCCCAAACTATTTTTAGAGTTTACACTCGCCGCGGCACCCCTGTGGGTTCTGTTCGGTTGTCTGCCAGCGTCGGACAGATGCTGTTGACACCTGAGCCTTATACTTTGCTGGGAATTCCTCAAGGTGGTAAAGCGGCGGTGCTGTTGATGAAATTGTGGCCGCTCAAGGTAGCGCGAATTCCTCTTGAAACTTTGCCCGTGTCTGCTTGTGTCGCTAATTGGGGATGGGTGTTGGCAGATGTTGGGGGGCAGATAGAAGTGGTAAACAGTCAAGGGATTCAAGTAGGGAGTTTTAGCAGCCCTGCCTCACCCCGGGCGATAGCTCCTTGGGGGAATAGAGGTTTGGTGATTGCTGTCAATACTGAGGAAGAGAGTCACTTGCACTTTTTAGATGTAGATGTTGAGGAGAACAACTCGCGCTCGCTTATCAAAGGCTGATAACTGCGGTAACTGAAGGAGTTTGGGGGTGTAACTCAGGAGAGTGTATTTGCGGGCGATCGATTCCTGGGAGTTTGCTCTGGGTTAGAGTACCGTGTCGTGTCAGCTTCTGGATTTGAATCAGAGGAATTGTTAAGGGCGATCGGCTCAATCTGAGATCCAAACCTCCCTCAGTAAAGTCCCAGAAATGCACACACCACTTACATATATATGACTCATGCACCAGCCTGCTTCTGTCATCCTCACCCAGTGCTCCAGCCTCACCCCTTACACTCTAACTTTGCCTAACCTCTACTCCAAGTAAGCCCCATCATGTTGAACCACTGAGTCCTTCTACCCATGCACGGGAAATAGTCTGCCCCAAAGCCGTATTTTGCCCCAAAAAAAAGACCCCATAGTTAAAAGAGGAGTCAGCCAGGGGATACCGGAGCCGGTCATAAGTCTCGAAACCCTTACTGTGTATAGGTTCACAAAAAACTCAAAAATATTTTCGCAAAACGCTTGACAACTCTGGGGAGAGTTGATACATTAATAAAGCGCCAGAAGGGAAGCGGTTCACTGAACCACGAA
>NZ_JAUBSH010000173.1:0-4048 GCF_036704705.1 Microcoleus sp. K1-B1
CCTTGACTCGCACAGCGAACATCCCGTCGCTCAAGGTCGTACCATTTTTGGCGCGGGGCTTCCCGCGACTAAGCTAAACTAGAATGTAACATTACATAAAGTAGGGAGTCTCATGGTTAAGCGTCCAACTTTCGATTCAACTCAGCTAACCCGTCGGGCGGAAGAGTTGATTAACGGTGCATCCAACCGCTATCGGATTACGGTGCAGGTGGCGAACCGCGCAAAACGCCGTCGCTATGAAGATTTTGACAATATGGACGACCATCAAATGAAACCTGTAATGCGGGCGATATTTGAAATGTCCGATGAACTGACTCAGCCGGAAATTATCGGAGACATCTAGACTTCGGGAGTTTTGGGTTTTGAGTGGTGAATTGCCCGCAATTTTTGTCAACTCAAAACTCACAACTTTTTCAAACTAGACTTGGGCGCGCGGGACGAGAAACCCGGTTTATTCCTAGCTGCCTGGTTAAAAAACCTCTGATTTTTATAACAAACCGGGTTGATGAGCGTAAATCCTAAAATTATAAACAACTAGGACATCTCCTGGCCACTAAGTGTATGAAATTATTCTATTTTTCAAATTTTTGTCAAAACCGTGAATAGATTAAAGCAGGGCTTAAGTTTTCTGTTGGTTACTTTGAGTGTAGCGATTTTCACGCTTTTGAGTTGGGTATTGGAATCCGGGGAACTGAGTATGTCGGCTTTGGAACCTTCGCTGCTGCGGAGTTCTGAGTCTGCCTCAGTGCAGCGGATCTCTCAACAATCTGCGCCGCCACAAGTGAGGGTGCAAGATGCGTGGAAATTGGTATACGAAAAATTGCCGGATTTGCCGATTGAGAATAACTACATTTCTAAGGAAACTGGAAAAGTCGATCCTACCAATACTTTAGTCGGGCGGTTGATTCGATATCACGTATTTGTCAAAGGACGGCCACCCAATTACCGCTTTGATTGGAAGTTGAGTTTAGCTGACTATCTGGGGGCGACTCCCGATTATTTGGTGGAAAGCGTGTATCCGGGAAAAGACGTTTTGCGCTCAAATCCAATGGAACAGGATCGTGCTGCTATTCAAAGGTTAAATAGAGCACAACGGGATGCTTTGGTTCAAGCTTTGGTTGATGTTTTTACGGAGAATTCCGGGGGTGGGCGCACACCGACGGCGGGGGAAAAACCACAAGGGCGATCGAATTCGCCGGAGATACCGCAGCCGCAGCCGGGAGATGCGAAGTTGCTGGCACCTTAATACTCATGGATACAGAAACCGGGTTTTTTACGGGAATATTGCTGTTGACCCTTTAACACAGGTAAAAAACCCGTTTTCTTTCGTATTTATGGGTAAGTCCTACTAATCTAAAATCCAAAATCTAAAATCTAAAATCCCTTAATGGTGGAACGTGTAATTAAAACGGGTGTTGGGTGGCGTTTGGGATGGAACCCAGAGGCGGAGGAGTTTAAGGGTTTGGTGGCTGGCGACGGTTGGGCGATCGAACTCACGGAGGCTGAGTTGAACGATTTTTGCCGATTGTTGGGGCAATTAGCCGGCACAATGAGTCACATGGCGTCTGAGTTAATGGACGAGGAAAAAATCGCCATTGAAGCCGAAAGCGACTTGCTGTGGGTGCAGGTAGAAGGCTATCCCGAAGCTTACAGCGTGCAGTTGATCTTGAATGCTGGCAGGAGGTGCGAGGGTTTTTGGCCGACGGCTGTGGTTCCGACTTTGGTGCAGGCGGCAAAAGTTTTAAAAGTTTTTTGACTTTTTCGGGAATTCTATGCTAAGCTGTTAAAGCTGTCGGGGCGTAGCGCAGCTTGGTAGCGCACTACTTTGGGGTAGTAGGGGTCGTGGGTTCAAATCCCGCCGCTCCGATAGATGGAATCCTTATTTTATAAGGATTCCATTATTTTTGGTAGATAAATCGTTCCTTACGCATTCTCAATAATCTGAATAAAAAGGAATATAAAACCTTGCTAGTCCTCACAGAAGTCTCTCGCAAACAGCAATGGTTATTTGACAATAATAAACAGAGTATTGAGGATAGAATAGTAAGTTTAAGCCAACCCCACATCCGTCCCCTAGTCAGAGGAAAAGCCGGAAACAGCGTAGAGAGGCGAGCCAAACTATCAGCGAGCTGCTTTGAAGGATATGTATTGTTATACCGGATGAGCTGGGATAATTTTAACGAACCAGGGGGCTTAAAAGCACAAGTAGAAGCTTATTATAGATTCACAGGATACTATCGGTGAATCTGTTCATGCACAGCGTATTTATCCTACACTCTTAGAACCGATATTGGTGCAAAGAAAGAAGAATTAGAATCAGTGGAACGCCTCTACGAATACTCCCAGCAATCGTCAGTAAATCAAAAAAAAAGCAAGCCGCATATGATGAGAGGATTCGTCAGGCAATTGAGGGCAAATTTGGGCAAGGCAAACGAAGATTCGGCATGAATCTGGTAATAACAAAACTTGACCATACCTCCCAAACAGCCATTGCGATTACTTTTTTAGTAATGAACCTTTGTACCTGGTGGCGCCGGTTTTTTTTTGTTTTTATGTAGTTCGGGGAAAGCAATGCCTGTTTTTGGCTTTTACATAATCTACACTTATGTTTTACTCAAATTGAAGCCGGAAAACTCATATTTAACTCTGGTTGAATATATCGATCGCTCCTGTTCTTAGTTGGCGATCGATTATTCAGCAAACCCTACTTAGCTATAAAAACTTTACTTTGGACTTTCCATATCACATTTCAGTCTTAAGATAGATGACTATGATTTAAATAATTTAATAACAAATTTTAATGTTAGATCCGCTTTGAATCTAGTTTTACTTCCACCCTTGGGATTACCAATGTAGCCGACAAAACAATTGAACAGGCAGCTAAAACAATTGAACAGGCTGTTTCGGAAGTAATAAATTTTATTGCGAAACTATTTTATTTTATAAATTTTTTTCCATCACCAAAATCTTATCTTACTCTTGTAGTAGGTCGGCTCTTTGGTCATAGCCGATGCTCAAAAAAGCGAAGAATATTTCCTTGCCTATTTAATATTTTTTTAAGGTGAGATAGATGACAGATTCTCAGATAGCCAGTCCTGAAATACTGGCACCTCCTCATAGACGATTAGCCCTGGGTCTTCCGGCGTGGCTGGTGCTAATCTGTATCATTGCTTTTACAGCGCTACTGGCAGCAGGGGCTGCCATCTGGAAAAATGCTCCCCCTTTACCCGATGTGATTCAGTCTCCAAAACAGGAGATTGTGATCACAAAAGCACAGATTCAGGATGGTCAAGCCACTTACCTAGCAAGGGGTGGTCAGCACATCGGCAGTATTTGGGGACATGGTAGCTACCTCGCCCCCGACTGGACAGCAGATGTATTGCACCGCTGGGGATTAGCCACCGCCGGGGTTTTGCACAACAATGACCCCGCTATGAGCCAGAGTGATTTAGAAGCATTGCCTGCACCAGAACGAGCAGCGTTGCAAGCCACAATCAGCGAGCAATTCAAAACCAATCGGTATGACCCGAACACCCATGAATTGCTACTGACTGACGCTCAGACACAGGGACTAAAACAAGTCTTTGCGGACTATGAACACCTGCTGACCTACGGTTCCGTCATTCACTCGATTCCGCATGGCTGGTTTAAAGAGCCATCCCAGATTCATGATGTCACGGCGTTCTTTGCCTGGACTGCCTGGGCCGCTGCCGCCAATCGCCCCAACGCGACTTTTTCCTACACCGCCAATTGGCCCCATGATCCGCTGATTGGAAATGAACAACCCGGACAATTCATTCTGTGGTCAATTATTTCCGTGGTGCTGCTGATTGCCGGAACCGGTGGATTTCTACTACTTTACTTGACTCGTGAAAGTGTAGACGACCTCCAGTCGGTCACCACTCGTCCCGCCGTGCGAATTCCGACGGCCAGCCAGAAAACCACCTCACTCTTTTTTGGTGTGGCAATGGCACTAAGTAGGTCGGCGCAAAAAAACCGAACTATGTTAAGATAAGTAAACAAAAAGAATATATCTACTGAGGTAACT
>NZ_JAUBSH010000174.1:0-3889 GCF_036704705.1 Microcoleus sp. K1-B1
TCTCTTTGAGCACAACTTGATATTTTTTATTATATCATATTAGTTGTTTGTGTAATTAATTTTGTTTGACTACTTACCTCCTGGCATCAGGAAAAAGAATAAGTGCGGCGGCGATATACCAATCTACGGCAAATAGCCCTCAGCCTAACCTGTGTTCATTGTTTAGAGAGAGCAAAGAAGAGGCAGCGGAACCTTGGTGGTCTGAAGAAACTCACTGTAGGATCGATCGAGTCAACGGCCTCAAACTTCCTTCTCAAACCACAGGCGCAACCTATGTTTCATTGGATGAGATGGCTCAACTGCCAGTTCCTCCTCTACCGAGTGAAATACAAGGCGATTTTCTACAAATCCAATTTCCAGATGCCATAGAGGTTGTTCTTTCGAGCGATCGATTCCAGACTCCCTATTATGCCTCCATGAGTTGGACCCCAGATACCAATGATACACAGCGAAGCTGTACTTTAATCTACGAACAACCGGAACAAAAGCCTGATGTATTCGCCATTTAACAGCCTCAAATTTCCACTTCTGGATGAATGAGCTGGTATCCTTCTGCTTTGAGCTTCTGATTCGATATGCGGCGATTATTCGATCGCTTTGTTGTATCTAACCCATCCCATTCCACTTCAGGTAATTCGTAGCGATCGCACAGTTGTTTAAACAATTCACGAGCAGTAATTGGAACATCATTCACTAGGTTATAAACTCCTTCTAATTGACGAGCGAGCGCCAACTCACTTGCTGATACAATGTCGTCCAGATGAATCCAGTTCGTGAAATTATTGCCTGTGCCGGGGCGAGTTGTGCCTGCAAGCCCACTTAACCGTTTCTTGAACTCGCGATCGGGTCCATAAATGGCTGCAAGGCGAAAGATACATACTTTCAAATCAGGGCTGGATGCTGACAGCAAAACTTGCTCTGTCTCATGTAAAATCTCTGCATGTCTGTCAGCGGGTGCTACGGGTGAAAGTTCAGTAACCCAGGCTCCATTACTATTGCCATACACCCCAGAACTACTGGTATATATGAGTTGTTTTATGTTGGGAAAATGCTTCAAGGCAAGAACAAGGTTGTTGGCCGTATGCAGGTATGTCTCCTCGTACATATCGGAATCTACTTGGTGGTTTGCTGTAGGAGCGAGACTCAGGAAGACCACATCTTGATTTTGCAGGATCGTCGGTAATGTCTCTTCATCGCAGCGCTTCAGGACGATCGCCTCGTTGGCAACTTTCTGTAACTCCCCAATCCGTTCTTGCGTTGTAGTCGTTGCAGTGATTACGTGACCCAGGTTCCGCCAATGCTGGGCAACCGCAATTCCAACATAGCCACAACCAATAATTATAGCGTTCATCCGTTTTTTCAACTTCTGAAATAGAAGGCTCTAGATTGTATCCAAGATAATAATATATCCCATTTACAAAACTTCACGCACTGTCTGGTGCCTATTGCATTTACATTCTGGGCATTTCATGCTGCTTTTTCTCCATATCATCCCTCTATTATGCGCCAACAGAGTTAATCAGCATTAACAAACAAGCGAGAACGAGTAATAAAACGCTCTCCATCCGGCCCTTCCAGGGAAAAATCGCTGCCTCCAGGCCCCGATGCCACGTCTATAATTAACTGGGTGTGCTGCCAATTTTTGTATTGCTGCGCTGCAATATAAAACGGGCAACCGCCTATTTCGCCCAGCAATACGTCACCATCACCGATTATCAATTCGCCATCGGGAAAGCACATGGGGGAACTACCGTCGCAGCAGCCGCCGGATTGGTGAAACATCAATTGTCCGTGTTGAGTTTTGAGATGGTTAATTAATTTTAAAGCGGCTTCTGTTGCGGTGACTTTGGCAGTTTCCATTCCAGTCTCTTTGTGTAGCAATTTTATTTCGTTTGTGAACGAGATTTTTTTTAATGAACCGCAGAGGACGCAGAGAAAGAGAGGAAAGAGAGAAAGAAGGAGTTTACAAATCCTTGAAGTGTGTCTTTCTTCTTTCTTTCTTCCCAATGACTAAAACCTTAGAAGAAACCTAATGCTTTCGGGCTGTAGCTGACCAACAGATTCTTGGTTTGCTGGTAGTGATCTAACATCATTTTGTGATTTTCGCGACCGATACCAGACGATTTGTAGCCGCCGAATGCTGCGTGGGCAGGATATAGGTGATAGCAGTTTGTCCACACGCGGCCAGCTTGAACGGCGCGGCCCATGCGATAGGCGGTGTTGATGTCGCGAGTCCAAACTCCTGCACCTAAACCGTAAAGGGTATCGTTGGCAATTTCTAATGCTTCGGCTTCGTCTTTGAAGGTGGTGACTGCTAATACTGGGCCGAAGATTTCTTCTTGGAAAATTTGCATTTTGTTGTTTCCTTTGAAGACTGTTGGCTGGAAATAATAGCCGTCTTGCAAGTCGCCGGATAAGATGTTTCTTTCGCCACCAATCAGGCATTCTGCGCCTTCGGCGTGACCGATTTTGACGTATTCGGCGATTTTTTCCATCTGGTTGATGGAGACTTGCGCGCCGAGGGCGGTTGTCGGCTCTAAGGGGTTGTCTTGTTTGATTTGGCGGATGCGATCGATCGCCCTTTCCATGAATCGATCGTAGATTGACTCCTGAATTAAGGCGCGGGAGGGACAGGTGCACACTTCGCCTTGATTAAACGCAAACATGACTAATCCTTCGACTGCTTTGTCTAGGAATTCATCGTCTTGGGCGCAGATATCTTCAAAGAAAATGTTGGGGGATTTGCCGCCTAATTCTAGGGTGACGGGGATAACGTTTTGGGAGGCGTATTGCATGATTAGCCTGCCGGTGGTGGTTTCGCCGGTGAAGGCGACTTTGGCAATCCGGGGACTGGTGGCGAGGGTTTTGCCGATTTCGGCGCCGGGCCCGTTAATGACGTTGATTACGCCGTCTGGTACTAAGTCGGCGATGATTTCCATCAGTACCAAGATTGACGCGGGGGTGGGGCCTGCTGGTTTGAGCACGACGCAGTTGCCGGCGGCGAGGGCTGGGGCGAGTTTCCAGGCGGCCATTAATATGGGGAAGTTCCAGGGGATGATTTGTCCGATGACGCCTAGGGGTTCGTGGAAGTGGTAGGCGACGGTGGTTCCGTCGAGTTCGCCGATCGAACCTTCTTGAGCTCGAATGCAGCTTGCAAAGTAGCGGAAATGGTCGATCGCCAGCGGTATGTCTGCGAGGCGGGTTTCGCGAATTGGTTTGCCGTTGTCCCAGGTTTCGGCGATGGCGAGGCGATCGAGGTTTTCTTCGATGCGATCGGCTATTTTGTGCAAAACCCGCGCCCTGTCTGCTGGGGAAGTCTTACCCCACTTGTCTTTCGCGGCGTGGGCGGCATCCAGTGCCAATTCTACATCCTCGGCGGTCGATCGGGGGACTTGACAAATTGATTTTCCTGTAATTGGAGACAGGTTTTCCGAGTATTTCCCTTTCACCGGTGGCACCCACTTGCCGCCGATAAAGTTGTCGTAGCGACTTTGAAAAATCGACTGACTGCCGGATTGAACAGGTGCTGCTACTACCATTTTATTACCTGATTAAAAATTGTTTTCGCGGACGCTTAAAATCTCTTCCATATCAACTATCGTTTATTGTCCGCAACATCAGTCATTTTATATACAAAATTTTACATTTTTTCAAAATTTTGCAGTCCCTGTAGGGGCGGGTTCACCAACAATCTGAGGCTAAAACAAACCATCTCAAAAACCCGCCGCCACCCAACGGTAAACACGATCAATTAATTGTGACGCACCTCTCCTTTGTGTGGCTCTGAAATTATCCGATATCTGAAAGTAATTATTAGACATCTCCGAAAACACTCAAAGCCTCTGTATAGTTAAGTTCTAGGACGTAAATGTAATCATCGTAAATTAGC
>NZ_JAUBSH010000175.1:0-3816 GCF_036704705.1 Microcoleus sp. K1-B1
TCCTGGGACATCTTTAGATGAACTCATCTGTGACTACTGCGCTCAATAGTGTCTCTTTTTTATTTGAAATGACTATATACTTGTTTGCTAACAGTCTTGGTGTTGGGTGGCTGCCAGCAGCAGCTACAGGCAACCTTGCAGCAACAGCGCAGCAAACAGGGGATGGCAGTTTCGGCTCACCCTCTGGCGAGCGCTGCGGGGCTGGCCCTGCTGCAACAGGGCGGCAATGCAGTGGATGCGGCGGCTGCTACGGCTTTGGCGATTTCGGTGGTGGAGCCTTTTTCGGCGGGTATCGGCGGCGGGGGTTTTTTACTGCTGCAGCGCGCGGAAACGGGGACTGTGCAAGCGCTGGATTTCCGGGAACGAGCTCCGAAACGGGCCACGCGGAATATGTACCTCGACAAGCAAGGCAAGGTGCGCCAAAGGGCAAGTCTGGACGGGCATTTGGCGGCGGGTATTCCGGGCACTGTGGCTGGACTTTATACGGTGCAACGCGAGTATGGTAAGTTGCCTTGGGCCCAGGTGGTAGCGCCGGTGATCGCCCTGGCTGAAAAAGGTTTTCCGGTAAGTTCGCGGTTTACCACGGCTACCGGGCGACGACAGGATGTACTCAAAAAAAACCGGGCGGCGCGGGAGGTTTTTACTCGTGGTGGCATTTTATACCAGCCGGGTGAGCTTTTGGTACAGCGGGATTTGGCGCAGACTTTGCGGCAGATTGCTGAAAATCTAACGCAAATATGCTATGCTATTCTAGAAAGTAGGCGGCTACAGTTGCCGCCTACTTAAAAATAATCACACAAGTGCAGAAATCTAGAATCTGTCTAGAAAACCCAGAACCTTGATAAATCAATACTTTGGAGTAAAAACCAACCATGAGAGCTGATAAACGTCCTCAACAGCTTTGTGATGTCAGTGTGACTAAAGACGGTAAATCACTCCGACTTGGCTTCCCAAAAAGGCATACGCCACTATGGGAAACACTGAAGGGTAAATCGCTTAATGGGAAGCCCAACTACCTGTACCTGACTAAGTACGGCTTTAACGCCGATAACCCAGAGGACTGGAAGCGGGCGTCGCAAATCGCGATCGCTATGGAAGCCGACTTGGATCACCCTGAATGGGAGAAGCTATTTGACATCACCCTTGCCAAGTACGGACTAGGTGGTGGCAAGTACGCCAAACTCGCTGATGTGCTTCAATTACCAGGGGCGATAGAGGTTAAACCTGAAATTACCGTAGGGGAGATGTGGGAAGCTTACTTAGAGTGGAAAAAAACTGTTATAGAGGAGACTACGTTTAAAGTCAGATATGAGACGCAATTCTCTAATTTGATTTACGGTAAAGTTTGGAACAATCAAACTAAAGCATTTACTCAATCAGAGTTAAGCATTGATTTAATCCGATTGAATGATAAACAAAATTTGATTCTAGTATTGTCTAAAATCAAATCATCAAAAAAAACGTATTTTTTGTCTGAATTAAACAAGGCTTTCGACTTCTCTAAGACAAAGAATATGATAGTTAACCCATCTACCGAGAATCCTTTTGTACTCGACAAATTCAGTACGCCTACTGTTACAACACAACAAAAGTACGCATCCAAAATAGTAAACGGAGAGGAAAAAGAATGGTATGAAGTGTTAGACGAGAAGGCTCTAGAGGATGATAAACGTGCTTTCACTAAAGAAGAGTGCAAGATTATTATTAAGGCTTTTTATGAGTCTAAATCGAAAGCCAAAGCTTTTTACGCACCATTAATTGAGTTTTACTTTTTAACCGGGTGTCGTACTTCAGAAGCATTACCGCTAACGTGGAAGGATGTCGATTTTGATCGAAACTTAATTCGCTTTAGCAAGTCGCTAGGCTCATCAACAAAAAAAGTGAAAGACACCAAAACAGGTGAGGCAAGGTTCTTTTATTTTAGTAATGGTTCTCGATTAAAGGAGTTATTGCTAAAGCTAAAAAGTGAAAGTTCAAGCGAGTTAGTTTTTCCAAATAAAAAAGGAAAGTTTATTTCCTTTGGATCTGTCGGTGAGAATTGGCTCGGTAAGAAAGAGAAAAGAATTTTAGATGATGGCACACAGGTCGAATACCACTATCCTGGTGTAGTTACTCAATTAGTAGAAGAAGGCAAGATAAGCCGCTATCTCTCCCCCTACCATACCCGCCATACTTACATCACTCTCACGGCACACGCTAACAAGCACAACAACAACGCTTTACTGCATATTGCTACTTCTTGTGGCAACAGTGTTGATGTGATTCTCAGGCACTACTTGGGAGTAAGTGAAGATGAACAAATTTTAGAATTCTAACCCCTACTCTCACCCTACCTACCGCCCCCTAAAAAGGGCGGTTTTTTTATTGCCTGTTTGTGTGTTTTTACCTTCATTTTTACAAGTAGGCGGCAACTGTAGCCGCCTACTTTTTAGAGTAGCCGCCTACTCAATAAAAAACCCGGTTATTACACCGGGCAAACCCTAGACAGAACCTTGAAAAGTCAATCCACAAATTAAATTTTATACGACCGGAGGCACGGTCTGTTTAGACATCCGAGTCACTAACTCCTGTAGTTGGGATTGAGTAACGCTTTCGTCTGTTACATCTAAGCCATTTTCTTCTTCCAATTTGGCGAGTCGTTCCGAAAGGATACCGTCACGCTCTACCAATAACTTAAAAGCCTCAATAATCAAGCTCCAAACGTTCATTCTTGCTATCCTTACGTACTGTATTGACGTATCAAGCTTAACATACTTGTTCTGGCTCAACCGGCAAAAACTACGGCTAACACGGTGGAACTAAAAATCAACGTATCCTTTTATACTTAATACTCAAAAATAGGTAATAGAGTCAGTCTCTTTAAGTCCTTTTTTAGAAGTAGCCGCCAACTGTAGGCGGCTACTCTGCGAAATACACTTAAATACTCTTAGACTTTCTTTTCCTTAAGCTTTTTGACAATATCTTTTAACTCTGGTTTCATATCACTTTTTTTGGGATTAATGCCCATTGCATCCTTTACTAGGAAAATGTCAAGTGACTTCAACTTGATTAATTCATCCTTTTTTCTCAAAAACTCATCTCGAATAGCACCCTTACCAGCCGCTTCTCTCTGTTGCTCTGTAGTCGCCTTACGTGTACTGCCAGTCCCGCCGCTACTACTTGACGTTCTTCTGCTACCACCGCCGCTAATTGATTTAGCCATTTTTTAGAGCCTCAATTATTGATATCTGTCCCGGTTTAAATTGCCATCTAGTAATGGGAATCAAGCTAGGCTGCAACATTTTTCCTAGCACATTCTCAACCTGTTCGTCCGTTTTAAGACCCGATATGTTGATTTTTTTAGGCTCTTTTTTCCCAAAACCTTTGTGGCCTTCAAAGACGGTAAAACATACGGGAACCTCTTCCGAAACAGGCTCTGGCTCAAGTCCGATCGAATCTACCACAAATTCAACCTTATGACCTGTTTCTGCAACTGCTGACATTATCTGAACAAGCTGCATGATAGCGGCTACCTCAAACCGTTGGGAAGTGTTGCCATCTGACATCGACTCTGCCATCATTTCATACATAGCGGATGCCCACGCCGTAGCGTTTGCGTTTTGCCACTCGCTTCCCAACGGTTTGCTTTTTGGGTTAATAATTAAGCCATTGGCAAGCATCCGAAACAGTGCTTGAAAAATAGTGTAATAGTCCAAGCAATCGTCATTCCCCTTTCCACCTGGTACTAAAAAAGCGTTACTTAAGTAGGTAGGCGGGAAAAAACCAATCTATGTAACAAAATATTAAGTTACCTAATTGGAGTTAAACTTAAGACGT
>NZ_JAUBSH010000176.1:0-3667 GCF_036704705.1 Microcoleus sp. K1-B1
ACCCACTCACAAAAGCGTTCCCAGACGTTGGCGCTTTCGCGCTGCTGTAAGGTTGTTGTCATGGTTTTATGATTGCTTTATTTGGTTTTCAATGTTCGGATGATGTTTATATTATTACGCCTATCGTTAAGGTTTGTAAAGGGGTTGGGCGACAGTTAAACTGATGAGTGTGATTAGGAAAGCTGATGAAAGGAGAGACAGGGGCGTAGCTTGCGGGGCCCGACGCCATCGCCAGAAGTTTTGTTAAGAAAGTTGAGGGTTTTGCTTTCTGTAGGTCAGCTCGTGATACCTTTCTAAAACCTGAAAGCGGGAAAGTCCGGTGCAATTCCGGCGCTGTGCCGCAACTGTAAAAGTCAGAATGCCGATTTCGGGGGCGCTTTGTGGGCGTTTACTTTTGGATTCCCTGCGTAGCACGGGGAGGAGATTATTTGTTAGCTTTGACTGATTTGCCGACTTGTCCGGGTTTATTTTACGGTTCCCAAGCCCGAGACGGAGTTTTATCGAGAATGCGGATTCCGGGGGGAATTTTAAACGCGCAGCAGTGTTGGACGATCGCCGATTTGGCCGATCAATACAGTACCGGCTTTTTGCAAGTGACAAATCGGGCAAATTTGCAAATCCGAGAAGTGAACTCGGAAATTGCCCCGGAAGTCTGGAATCGCTTGCAGGAATTGGGGATAGCGTCTCGCCGCGTTGAAGTTGACCCGATTCGCAATATTATGGCAAGCCCGACAGCAGGGATCGATCGCCAGCAGTTACTCGATACTCGCCCGCTAGTGAAAGCTTGGGATGATTACCTGCAAACGCATCCCGAATTGTCGGAACTTTCGCCTAAGTTCAGTATTGGCTTCGACGGCGGGGAATCGGTTTCGATCAAGGCTTTACGCAACGATATTTTATTAGCTGCTGAAGGGCTTTCAACCCAATCAGAAATCGTTTTTCGGCTGCATTTAAACGGCGATACAGGAATTTTTATCCAAGAATCGCAATGTATTGCAGTATTAGCCGCCCTCGCTAGCACCTATCTTGAATACACCAAAAATCGACCTCGAATTGATGGCAAAAAACCGCGTTTGCGTCACCTGCTGGCAGATTGGGGTGTTGAAAGTTATCTAGAAAAGGTACAGCAGAATTTACCATTTTTATTGCAAGACACATCTTGCACTTTTCCCAAAAACAGGCAAGATGCCTGTGCCACAAACAGTGAATTTCATTGTGGGGTGGGCATCTTGCCCGCCCGTTTGATCGACTCATCTGCAAGGGCGATCGAACAATCCCGACATCTCGGCATCCACCCTCAACGACAGTCGGGTTTCTCCTACATGGGAATTGCACTGCCTCTGGGTAGGCTAGAATCAAAGCAACTGCGGAATTTGGCAAAATTAGCCCAAAATCTAGCCAGCGGTACCCTGAGACTTACGCCGTGGCAAAATCTGTTGATTTCTGATATCCCCAACTCCCAGGTTTTTGAGATAAAACAGCAAATCGCCGATTTGGGATTGCACTCGTCGGCGACTCGCCTAGATTCGTGCTTGGTGGCTTGTGCCGGCAGCAGCGGCTGTGCGTCGGCGGCGACAGATACTCAAAGTCACGCCCTATCAATGGCGAGGGATTTAGCGCAAAAATTGACGATCGACCTGCCGATTAACATTCATTTCAGCGGTTGCCAAAAGTCCTGCGCCCAGCACCAGCCAATTGATATCACGCTGGTGGGAATTCAGATTGAGCAAGGACACGAGACGATCGAAGGTTACGACATTTTTGCGGGTAGAAAAGATTTGCCCTTCGGGCGACCAATTTTTCAGGCGGTGAGTGCGATCGAGATGCCCGGTGCGATCGAGCGAATGTTGCGGGTGTATCAGCGGTTTCGAGAGCCTGTGGAGTCATTTGGTGAGTTTGTCGATCGGCAGGCGATCGACCAATTGCAGGAGTTGTTGAGCACCGAAAATCGGAATTTAAGGTGAAAAAATATCCCATTAAAACTGACAAGTTTTAAGCATTTCCCTTGATATTTCTTCCTTCGCGTCCTTTGCGCCTTCGCGGTTCATTCAAAAAATCTCTTTCACAAATCCCACAAACTTCCCATAGCAGTTTTAAAGAATGATTGACTACATTCGAGACGGAACAGAAATCTACACCAAATCCTTCGCCACAATTCGAGCCGAAGCAGATTTGTCAAGCTTGCCGCCCGATTTAGAATCGGTAGCCGTGCGACTAATTCACAGTTGCGGCATGACCGATATTGTTACAGATTTAGCAGCTTCCCCCGGTGCAGCCACCTGCGGACGCCAAGCCCTCTCCGCAGGCGCGCCGATTCTGTGCGATGCCCGGATGGTGGCAGAAGGCATCACTCGCAAACGCCTTCCCGCTGACAATCCGGTGATTTGCACCCTCTGGCATTCCGAAATCCCGGAGTTGGCGCGGCAAATGGGAAATACTCGATCGGCTGCGGCCCTTGATTTATGGCTGGACAACTTGCAGGGTGCGGTTGTGGCCATCGGCAATGCCCCGACTGCTTTGTTCAGACTACTGGAAATGCTAGATGCCGGAGCACCCAAACCGGCTTTAATTCTGGGTTTCCCGGTAGGATTTGTGGGGGCTGCCGAATCCAAAACCGAACTGGCCGCCAACAGTCGGGGAGTGCCATTTATTACGTTGCACGGGCGACGCGGTGGCAGTGCAATGGCAACGGCGGCGGTGAATGCGTTAGCGAAAAAGGATGAATTATGACTAAGGCTACTGGTAAATTGTACGGTTTGGGTATTGGCCCTGGCGATCCAGAATTGATTACTTTGAAAGCTTATCGGATTTTGCAATCGGTGCCGGTGATTGCCTATCCGGCGATGGAAAATGGTAAGGTGCTGGCGCGGGCGATCGTTGCTGATTATCTGCGCCCGGAGCAAATTGAGATTCCGATGCCGTTGCCTTTTAGTCCGACGCGATCGTCTCAACCTTATTATGATATTGCTGCCGAGAAAATTGCCGCCCATCTGAGCGAGGGACAGGATGTGGCGGTGCTATGTGAGGGCGAACCTTTTCTCTACGGCTCGTTTATGTATCTATTCAACCGTTTGTCGGCGAGATTTACCACTGAAGTTGTGCCGGGAATTTCTTCGACAATGGCGAGTGCGGCTGCGTTGGGAGTGCCGCTGACTTATCGTAACGATGTGTTAAGTATTATGCCTGCGACGCTGGATGCTGAGGTTTTGCGCGATCGGCTGGCGGTTGTTGATGCTGCTGTGATTATTAAACTGGGGAGGCATTTTGCGAAAGTCCGGGACGTGCTGATTGAGTTGGGACAGTTCGATCGAGCACTGTATATAGAACGCGCAACTATGCCTAATCAGCGAATTAGGGCGATCGCAGATGTCGAACCCGCTGAAGTTCCCTATTGGGCTCTCATTATGATACCTAGCCAGCAAAAGTCCGTATCTTAATATTTCCATGCCTGAAGGCGACGCGCTTCCAGGCTTTACCTACTTTTTTGTGCATTCTTACCTCTTTATCCAGTTTTATTCATATTGATAATTTAAACTTATAACTACTATTAGTTAATCTGTTGTTAAAATACTTTACAAACCTTAGAATATGCTTTATGTTTATTTACATGGCGGAACACAAAGCCGTCACGAACATTGAAAACCAAATAAAGCAATCATAAACAAAT
>NZ_JAUBSH010000177.1:0-3566 GCF_036704705.1 Microcoleus sp. K1-B1
CCGTCTAAACGGTCATTATCCTCGTTACCATTGAGGGTGTCGTTGCCGGCCAATCCATTGAGGGTGTCGTTGCCGGCAAATCCATTGATGGTATCTGGATTGGCAGTTCCGCTTAAGTTATCAGGGCCAGCAGTGCCAATTATAGGGGGGTTGTCTATCGTACCGTAAACATCGTTATTGTCTTGGTTATCGCCGATACCGTTGGCGGGGGTGGTGGCAGCGGGAGTGCCAGCTTGGTTGGTTGCGGTGTTGCTAGTGAAAGTTGTTCCAAATGACGTGACAGTAGGTAGCGCAGTCGGCATCCCTTGGTTGTTGCCATTGGGGTTGGTGAGGGACTGCATGGCGAAAATTGCCCCACCTTTGCCTTCACCAGGGGTGTTACCCGTGCCGCCTGTAGCAGTGTTGCCAGTAAATGTGGTGTTGTCAAGGATGAGAGTACCTTGACGAATGAATACTGCACCCCCCATGCCCGCACCGCCGTCGCCGATGCCGCGGATGTTGCCAGTACGGAAGCCGCCGTCGCCGCCGCCGAAGCCGCCGTCGCCGCCGAAGCCGATGCCGTTGCCCGCGCCGCCGTAGCCGCCGCCGTCGCCGAAGCCGCCGCCGCCGCCGAAGCCGCCGTCGCCGCCGTTGCCGTTGCCGCCGTTGCCGAAGCCGTTGTCGCCGAAGCCGCCGTAGCCGGCGCGGCCACGGCCGCCGCCACCACCGAAGCCGCCGTCGCCGCCGTTGCCGTTGCCGCCGTCACCACCAATGCCGCCGTTTTCGTTGCCGCCGCCGCGACCGCCGTAGCCACCGCCACCGTTGCCACCGAAGCCGCCTAAGCCACCGATGCCGTAGCCGCCGTTGCCGCCGTTGCGGGTGCTGTCGCCGTAGCGGCCGTCGCCGCCGTTGCCGTAGCCGCCGTCACCACCAATGCCACCGATGTCGCCGATGGCGTTGCCGCCGTTGTCGTTGCCGTAGCCGCCGTAGGTGCCATAATGGGAAACACCCCGGTTACCCGAATTGCGAGGCACAAAATTAGCACCACCTCCCTGCCCAAAATACCCACCATTTCCGCCAATGGCAGAGTTATTAGAAAAGGTGACAGAATTCAGGTTGACTGTGCCGTTATAAACAAACAAGCCACCCCCCATGCCTGCGCCCCCACCACCACCAGATCTGCCGCCCTGGGCGCGACCCCCGCTAATGGTCATATTGGAGAAACTGACGCTTCCAGACTTCACAAAGAAGGGGCGAACGTCACCCGTATCATTGCCACTACTGTTATTGGCATCTCCGCTGACGGTGAAACCGCCACCAATAAGAGCAATATTGCTGTCGATTAGCTGATTCGGAGTCTGTGTAAACGTGACACCTGTGGTGAGGGTAATCGTGTCATCCCCTGGCGCGACATTCGCATCTAAAATTGCTTTGCTTAATGTGCCTGCTACACTGCCAGTACCATTATCGCTTGCCACCGTGACATCAAAGTTAGCCAGTGTATAGTCATAATCTTCCATCGCCTGCCGAGTAAACGGCACAGTGGATTCAATCTGGCCCGTTACTATTTCTAAATCCCAGTCGCCCTCTTTAGCTGCATTTCCTGTCAAGTCGTTAGAGGCTGCGACATCTGCACCTGTGAGTTCACTTAATCGCTTGACAAAATTATTGCCAGCTTCTGTGGCAGCTACATCGCATCCATAAAGTAGGATATCTCCGTTCTCTGTCAGAGCATTTCCCCACTGTTGTAGCTGAGTGTTGAACTTTTCGAGGTCATTCCCATTGAGTACATCTGCACCGAGTTTTAAACTGCCTTGGTTGCCGTGAGAAACTACATGAACAGCTTCAATGCCACTTTCACTAGCCAGTGCTTGGGTAATTTGTTCCATGCCACTACGCTTGTCATCTAAAACGACTATTTTGGCGTTAGCATCTGCGCCCTCTATCAAGTTTTGATAATTCTCTACAGAAGAGTCAACGAAAATAATTTGCTGGTTGGCAGTTGATGAGTTCATAATTATTGAAATCCCTGATATCTATGGTTTACATCCAAGTTTCGCTCCCCATCGCCTCCCCGTTTTCAAGGGGGACTTTGAACACTCTTCTTCCTTTTTAATGGGGGTTAGGGGGGAGCTAGAGCGTCGGTTTTGCGGTTTATTGAGTTTTCGCTACAATTGCACTAGCACGACTATTTGTTGAATCTGTCCAAAAAGATAAGCTATCAAATCGCTCAAACAAGTCGGGAGGTAAAATCGTTTTTCTCGGTTTAAATTCGACTTGAGCTCGCACTTGGTGTAACCCTTGTGTTTTCAGCTTATTATCAAATTCTGGTTCTTGATATTGAACGTTCTCGAAATCATGTTCAAAAGGCTCTTCGCCGAGAAATTGATAAATCAGCGACATGGTTTTAGCCGGCCCTTTGGTTAATAAATCGTAATCTACAAGGAGAAGAGAACCACTCTGTTCGCTATAAAATGCTTCTTTAAGGGCGTTATAAGCATAACCCACTAAACGGGAACCTTGACTTAATGCTTCGGTGCGGCTATAAACTGTAGCCCGTTCTGCTGGATTATTAAATAACCGGGAAACATCAAAGGCATTGCGCCGAATCAGTAGCTCAATGCTGTCCATAATCCAAGCAATGTTTCTAACGCAGCAGATGACTTTGGCTTCGGGAAATAGTTCCAGAATTAATGGCAATTTACTGCACCAAAGACGATTGGTGTCGAAGATCACTTCTTTTTCAGCTTGCGGGTGGTAATAAGCTGAAAAGATGCTCATAATCAGTGCCCGTTTTTGTTCAGAGGAAATGAACACGGAAAACTCATTATCTTCGCTCATGGCTTCCAACATTCGCTCTACTAAACCCCCGACTGGGGAGGTCATAGCGGCGTGAAATCGCGGATTTTGTCGTAGTAATGCTGCCAGTAAAGTAGAGCCTGAGCGGGGTACTCCTGATATGAAGTGAGCTTTCACTGGCTTCGTTTGAGAATGGGTTTGTACAATTTAGATGCAACTTAACGGTATGATCCTATGGTATCACCCTAAAGACATATTTTTTATAAAATATTTTTATTTAACATTTCACGACACAACATCCAGGTTTACGATATCTTTACAATTTAGACATCGTGGGTTAACTTTCTCTATCTTTATCATTGCTTCAGGCTGCTGTCCGTCGGACAAGTCGGAGCTTGACCATGAGTACAGAATTAATGTGAAACTTTCACCGCAGATGTCAGTTGACATACGCAGATTAACGCGGATTAAGATACAGTTTGTTTCGTTAACTCGACATAGATATGTTATAACCGCACCGGATACCGAGCCATTAAATCAATAGAAATTCTGTCGAACAGCAAAATAATTTCTTTTACTTCTCAACGTTCCGGCGGCCCAAAAGCCAAATCGCTATTGTAGGGGCGGGGAATAAAATTGGTATGACACCCAGGGTGTGGAATCTGGGTGGAAACCAATCCTATACAAACAAAGTCCGACAGGGAATTAATACCCTGTCGGACTTTCTCAAAAAACCCGGTTTGTTGGCTAATTTTTCCGATTGGGATTGACAGCTCATCCTTCGATTA
>NZ_JAUBSH010000178.1:0-3488 GCF_036704705.1 Microcoleus sp. K1-B1
TATCCTTGCTCTTCGCTGTGCTTATCTCAATGGTCAACTTTCAATTTGATGTATTTGCCAAACTGAGATGCACCCGTATCAAGCTTGGAGGTATCGCGCTTAGAACAATGCTCCCTACCCTTCAGCAAGCAATTGTAGGAGGGGTAAACACCGTACTTAATGTTGATTGGTTGCAGAGTGATAATGCTATCCTTGCTGAATTAAAAGCTGTTCATGGTTCATTTATGAATACCTTTGGTGAAAGTGTCGGGCGATTGCTTGTGGGAATGTTTTTAGGGGGCGGGAAATCTAATCCTAAGCTAAAAATAAATATTACCGGTGCAGCGGCGGTGGCAATTCAAGCGGAACAGGACACGGGAAATAACATCACTGAAGAACTTATAGATGAGTTATCGACTCTAGCTAATGCTTTTATTCGGTATGCTCGGAATCTTGCTTTTAAAATCGGATACATGAATTTGCGGAAATTTTTTCGAGAAAAAATCAGAACGGGTATTAAAGCTATTGATGATAAAATCGCCAACTGGGGATTGCAAGAAGGTCAAAGTTTTGTAATCAATCAGAAAATTGACGATAAGATTGAAAAAATCGCCGAAACTAATGCTGATTTAGGTAATTTTCTTGAGGGTTTTAAAGAAGGTGCGCTTGATGGGTTCAATGAATTTGTTGTGATGACTTAGTATTTAAGTGTATTGCTGAAAGTAGGCGGCAACTGTAGCCGCCTACTTGTAAAAATGAAGGTAAAAACACCAGAATGGACACGATAACCCGTACTTTCCCGATTAAACTTACAAATGCTTACACCGCAAATTCAATTGTTTAATTTTGCCATTTTAGAGACATGGTATTTGATACAGATGAAAGAGTAAGTGTTTATTTAGAATCTTTTTTTTGTAACTTGAGTCTTAAAAGTTTTCTTTTAGGAGTAATCCCTGATTTTGATGGGGATGAATCAGAGATTGAAAAAATGGCAAAATTCAACGCTGCGGAAGCTAAAAGCCAAAAACTAGGATTAAGAATATTAAATCGAAAAAACAATACAGGCGACTGGGAAGAAGTAGCAGAAATAATTCTTGTAAACAGAGGGAGAAAAGATTATTTTGATTTATTGCAACCTTATCTAGCTAAAAATCAAGTTGCAATTTTAGAAAAAAATGACGCTTTAGCTATTCAATTGATAGATTACGGCAATGGTCTGCTAAAGGAAGAGGATAATTTAAGAATTGCTTCGGGTGTTACTATTACCATCTCAAAAAAAAATGACGTAGAAGCACTACAGGCTCGAATTAGTGCTTTAGAGTTAGCGCTTGAAGGTAGATTAACCAATCTTGCGCCAAATCATTTTTTAGGGCGGGAAATTGACACCGGTGTAGTGCAACAGGTACCATTTACTCGCTTTGCTACTCAATCAAGCATTGATGAAGCAATTGGCGATCGAGCGCCATTAAATAATCCTGTTTTTACAGGTATTATTAACAATTCCGACGGAAAGATACAATTCCCGTTAATCAAAAATCCCAGTACAAATGTTAATACACTTGATGACTACGAAGAAGGTACTTTTAGTCCAATAATTATTGGATTAACAACAGAAGGTCAAGGAACTTACGCGGTTCAGTTGGGAAGTTTTATTAAAATTGGGCGAGCGGTTCTCTTTGAATTAAGTATTAATTTATCAAATCATACGGGGACAGGAGGCATGAGAATTTGTAATTTACCTTACCCTCAAACCGCTAGTCGCGTAACACCTGTAGTGGTAAATCACAATAATTTAACATTGAGTGCAAACAACATTATTTTAGCTACTGTGATTAATTATGTTTTACCGAGTACAAATATTTCGACGGCAAGTATAAATTTAATTCAAGTGCCCGCAGGTGGTGGGGCGCAGGCGACTATACAGATGGATACCTCAGCAGTTATCCAAGTATCTGGTAGTTACTTTGCTGTAACTTAATTTATGTCTCCAAATCTTAGAAAATCCCAACCTAATTTATCAAAACCTTCAGAAGGTGGAAGTTTTAGTGCTGGAAATAGACCTAGTGAATCAACCAATCCTTTGCAAGGGTTGAATATCACCGCAGAAAGTGAATTAGGTAGTGCAGGTGGGATAAAGGCAACAGGTAAATTAACTGTCGGGGTAGACAATTTAATAGGGCAACAAGGTATTACTACTGAAATTGATGCTACTAATCGTACCGCTGGTTTTGGAGTTGGAATTGGTAGCACCAAAGGAAAATTAGGAGTAAACATTGGGGGCAAGGTTGGATACGACGAAGAAGGAAAAATATCAATAAAAGGGGCTGAAGCGGGCATTAATATTGGTGGATTTGGTGGTAGTGCAAGCATTGATGAGGATGAAGGAATTAGAGGCTCGATTAGCATAGCAGGCGCAAAAGTAGAAATAGGGATAGGGATAGCACCAGATGGAAAAAAGTCAGTATCGCTTTGTTACGGTGTACCGGGTGGTGAATTATGCGTAACATTTGAACCCGATCCTGGTATTGAAGTACCCCCAACACCAACTCCCACGCCAACACCAACTCCCACGCCAACACCGCCCCTAAACCCTGACAATCCTTTGCCACCTATTGTACAAAATACTCATGTTCCAGACGGCGATCCAATCTGCACTGCAATTGTAGGTAATAAGGTTACTTCTTGGTCTTATTACAATGGTGTTCTCTGGGAGTGTGGTGGGCAATTTATGATTGATCATTTAGGGAGAAACACTGAAGGAGAAGGCTGGATAGTTGGTGATGTTCATCCCGATGATGAGGCAAACTTAAGTAACTTAGATTTACTTTCTTTATTTCCTCAGTGGCGTCTTAAATCACAAACTATCATACAAGGGAAAGGCACAGAATGCTCTAGGCTTGATTTCTATAACCCTAGCTGGGACTTGCAGCCTTTCGAGTGTAGAAGTGGAGATAAGCAAACTATAATTAATAGAGAAGGCGTGGCATTTACCAGTTCTTACAATAGTGGCAGTCCCAAAGTATCTTTGAGAAGAATGTCGGCTACTATTGTAAGTACAACCTATAATAATAGTCCACCACCTAATCAGACTAAAGTTATTTCTATTCCTATGCCCGATCCAGATAGTTTATTTTTAGCTTATGGTAAAGCTAGTGATATAAATGCTTATTTTAATAATTTAAATACTTTAGAATCTAACAGAAGTAAAACAGGCTCGTCTTCCGGCACGGGAGCGTGTGTCTTTACAGGAGGTTCTAGTTATTGCCTACAATATACGGTAAATAGATTTGTTATACCCAAAAAACCGCCCGCCCCCGTCCCTGTGCGATCACCCAATTATCCCCAACACTATAAACCTATGAATTGCTGTGACAAAGTAGAAGAAATTTATAAATATTTAGGTATTGCCAAGCTCAAAAAAAATAAATTCCCGGTAAGTAGGTCGGCGCAAAAAAACCGAACTATGTTAAGATAAGTAAACAAAAAGAATATATCTACTGAGGTAACTC
>NZ_JAUBSH010000179.1:0-3430 GCF_036704705.1 Microcoleus sp. K1-B1
TCTTTATTTGACGATTTTACTAGCTTTTTCATTTTAACTCTTTTTTGACACATTCGCAAAAGTGAGATGCACCCTTATCCTCATGCCATTGTAAAGGTTCGTTGTACCATTGCATTGTTTGCATCTCTTGCTAACTTCCTCCAATTCCGTGCAGTACCAAATCGGCAAAAAAATGAGATAACATAGCGTATTCTAATCCCCAACGCCAGTAAAGATAACCAAAGGGAATCCCTAAGAGGGCATTGAGTGTAATGGTGCGGAGAATGACGATCGGCGTTAATGCCCAGACATTCGCAGCAGCAGGCAAATGACCCACACCAAACAATATTGCCGCCGCCACAATTGCCAGCCAAAAAATCAATGTAGAGGGTTGCGGTTTGTCTCGCTCAAAAATCTTCCAAAGTAGCCACGCCATCAATGTCATACCGAACAGTCGCAGCAAGAGTTCTTCGGTGATGCCTCCGTAGAAAGAAGCTAATATGCGTTTCCAGAGGTCAATTTCGAGCGTTGTTAGAGTTGCCATTGGCGGCATCCAAGGTTGGAAAGCTAAACTCAATCCAATCAGGACGATTCCACCGAGGCAGCCTACAATTAGCGCCGTGTTAAGGGCAGATTTAGATATTGGCGCCCAAGGCTGTCGATATACCAAAGCACGAGCTATGGGCGTATCAAGTCCGATCGAGTTACCGAGGCGAAGCCCAATCCAACAAAAGAGAATTAGAAAAATTCCGGTTTGCAGGGCGGAGGCGATCGCCAAAACAGGTAGCGGTGCCGGCAATTGACTTACTGCCGGATTGAGAGACAGCGCATAAGGGAACACCGCCAAGCTTCCCAAACTACCCAGAAACGCCCAGAACAATGCCAATCGGAAGTAATGATTTTTTGCAGTGTTAGCAGACATAATTTTTGAGAAAAAAACGAATCAATTACACTAAATCAGTCTTGAATATTTGAAACATTAAAGCTCGATCGCATTTATGCAACTTGTCTCAGGCGGAATATAGCCTCGGCTAAGGTGCTAAAAAAGCTGGGAATGACGCCGGAAGGTAGCCAAAAACAGCGTGTTTTTCACCGAGGGCAGTTTGAAGAGATCGAACTTTACGGTTTACTCAAGAAGCACAAGTGTTGAATTTTGTTATAAAACTTTACTTCATTGCCGCTATTCCTCCTACACCGCCTAAATTTATCCGGTAAAAATCAGTTTTTCTTTCCCAGTTTGAGGATATTGCTTATCTAGAAGATTTTTCTGTGGGTGATGTATTATTTATTATCTTAGCATTTCATATTTACCAAAGTTGCTGTGCAAAGCTTCAAGACGCTTGGCTTCTGCTGCTTGATGGAGCAAATAAGTTTCAAGTTCTTGGGTGTTGGCCGGATAGTAGGTGAGTGCGGCGTAAACTTCGGCGAGGGTGAGATGTCGGATGCGATCGCAAATCTCTTCAGCATTCAATCCTCGCTTGTATCAGATTACGATGCGACGAACGGTAACGCCTTTACCGAAGATGTGGGGACATCCACCATGCAGTCCGGGAGTGCGTGTAATGAGCGTACCAATGTCAATAGATACTGCTGCGGTCATAAATTTTATAATTTTAACTATGCTGATAATAGATGAAAACCCTATAGAGGCGCACTGGTTATGAACTGGAAAGCACACATTCACTCAGATATGGCTTCCGGCTGCGATCGCCCAGAGGTGTCATTTATTTGCGGTTTCGTCCTCACACGCCGGAAGAACCAGCATCAATATTGTTAAATTTATTACAGACCGAAGGATTGCAATTTGAGGAACGGTTTACAGTGGTGGAGCGCGATCAAATGCGTCAACGCCCCCTACCGTAGTTATTGCCGGAAGCAAGTAGTTGTGGGGATTGAGGCAGGCTGTGGGTGACGATATTACAGAGTATTAAGCTTGAAGTGGCGATCTAGGAATTATATCGCGGTGTGAGTTTGGGGCGATAAATAAAGTAAGCTAAGGAAGTATCGCCAGCTTTTGAGCCTTCAATTTTTTGAGTTTTTCTACCACTGGACTTGGGTTTGGCTTATAGCTTGTATATGGGTCAGAGATTTTCTAGTAATTAAAAAACGGAATAAGATATGAATAATGAGTCTGGACTTTCAATCAAAAAGCCCGTTTCGGTATTGAAAAAATCGATCGCAGTTAACTTTAAAGATTTTTCTAAGGCACTAGGCAAAGCAGGTGTAGACTTTGCTTTTGGCAAGTGGGATAGCCTTGCAGCAGATGGAGTTGATGCTCTGGGTGCATTAGGTTTAGCCGCAGGTGCTGAAGAAATTGCTTGGTTGTTCGTTTGCCGCTCGTTGTTCCAGGCAATGAAGAACCTGGTTGACGAAAAAAAAGAGCTGGAATCGGAGAAGTTTAATTTCAAATTATTGCAGACTAAAATTAATGAGGCTTTAGAGAATAGTAGTTTATCGATCAATGAAAAGTTTTTTAAACACCCTGAGAAAGATCAGATCCTTGGGGTTATTCAACCAGCTTTTACCCAGTGGCTAATAGATTCTGGCTTGAGTGAGGTAGAAGCAAAGGCAATCAGCCAGCGGCTACCCATTTATTTCGCGGCGGCCCTTCATGAGGAATGGGGTAGCCGCCCAAAAGACTATGCGGTTCTTCAAGAAAAGCTGGATACTCCGTTTACTCAAGCCAATGAACGGTTACAAGCATGGTTGCGCTATTCAACGTGGCTGCAAAAACAGGTAGAAGAACCTATGTTTTTGGAAGCCTTCAGTTTGAAGCAGGTGTTTGTGCCGCTTCGGGCTTACTATAACCGCAAAGTAGAAAAGCAGAAAGATGAAGACCTAGAAGAGAGGATTGGAAGCAGCAGACAGTTTGAACGAGTTGTGGTTGAGTTGGAAGCAGAATTAGAAGACTGGTTAAGTAAAGCAAAAAAAGATGATGCTATTCGACTGATTAGCGGTGGCCCCGGTAGTGGCAAATCTTCTTTAACCAAAATGTTTGCTGCAAAGGTAGCAGAGAAGGGACATCGAGTTTTGTTTATTCCATTACATCACTTTGAGCCATCAGACGATCTGATTGATGCGGTTGGAAAATTCGTCAAGTTCGATCGTATTTTGCCCTACAATCCTTTGGAGGCAGAGCATCGGGAAGAGCGCCTGCTGATTATTTTTGATGGCTTGGATGAACTAGCCATGCAGGGCAAGATTGCTGAGAAAACGGCTCAAGACTTTGTGCGAGAAGTACAGCTCAAGGTACAGCGATTTAACCAGCACAAAAATTGTGTGCAGGTGTTGATCAGTGGTCGGGAAGTTGTTGTACAGGCAAATGAAACTGCCTTCCGTAAAGAAGGCCAAATTTTCTATGTTCTTCCTTACTTTTTGGGTGCATCTCAGTTTGGCAAATACATCAAATTGAAAGTTGACCATTGAGATAAGCACAGCGAAGAGCAAGGAT
>NZ_JAUBSH010000180.1:0-2983 GCF_036704705.1 Microcoleus sp. K1-B1
GTTCGTAATTCATCTTATTAATCTAATTTTTTATTTTATTTTACCTAGAACGAGCGCACTTTCGCAAGAGGTCTATTATTCATAGAAGCCTGTTTGATTTTTTGACGAAGACTACGCTGCAATGTTTTCTCCTGATTAAGAGCGTTAAGTGCTATCCGTCTCAGGATAGCAAAATTACGAGGACTATGACCTGAACGAATCCGACATTTATCCTCATGGAACGTGACATCTAAAGTCCAATGAACTTGGTTCTCAATCGTCCAATGTTGACGAATGGCACGACCAAGAACTTGAGCATCCGCAGGCAGAGAAGTCAGATAAAATTGGACTTCACGAGTCGTTTTGTTCCAAAGATGGCGGATTCTTTCAATAATGACGATGGTTTGCAGTCCCGACCATTGGTCTTGTTGATAAAGACCACCGAAAGCCTCTAAAGGAACCGCCCAAACATAACGTTTTTCAGTGCGATGGTGTCCCTTTTCAATCTGTTGGTTATAACTAACGTTAATGCCTTCAAAGTTATTAGCTCTTCTGGTATCAAACCATTCTTTAACCTGAGAATGTAAAGTGGGATGATTGGCTTTAAGAGATACAATATAATCAGCTTTTTTGTGGCGAATTTGTTTCACAATCTCGGTTTGCGTTCCCATCGCATCAATGGTAACGATCGCCCCGGTCAGGTCTAATAATTCTAAGAGTGCCGGAATTGCCGTAATCTCGTTGGAATGATCCTCAACTTTAACTTGCCCTAAAACTAAACGCTGTTCACTTGCCCAAGCCGTGACCAAATGCAAAGCTTTTACGCCTTGATTACGCTCATAAGAACCTCTAACACTTTTGCCATCGATGGGGATAATCTCGCCAACTATCGAACCAAGCATACTTTGAAGCCACTTCGCTAAACATTGTTCTCTCATCATCAGGATTAATTCTTTCAAAGACTCGTCGAAAAGTATCATCACTCGGGATACCATTGGGTAATTCGAGAAATTCCTCTAACCATTGTTGTTTAGCGATGCCATAATTTTCCATGTCTTCCCAACCTTCGGCACCGCTAATGACGGCTAAAATAGAGATTACTAAAATATCTTTTAATAAGTGTTTTTGGGTTCTTTGAACTCTGGGGTCTGGGAGCTCTGCTACATAATTCAATAAATTGGCTTGGATTTCGCTCAGAGGTGTTAAATGTCGTTTTTCTGCTCTTTTAGCTTGAGATTTTACAGCGAGTTTCAATCTAGGTGCAAAACCATTTGTCATTGTCTTTAACTCCGTTTCAACTTGATTGACTTTGTTAAGAGTCAAACTTGATTATAGGTTTGAGTTCGGTTCACAGGTATCAAGTCTATTGGCGTTTTTTTGTCAAGTACAATTTATACCAAATTAGATGAGCTTACCCTGCTAGAAATGTCAGAACTGGTCGAATTAGCATCGGATTTTGCTGTCGATTGTCTGCTACTAATTTGGGTTAAATTATGATATTTTAGTTCTGTAGATAAACGACGTGCTGCTGACAAGGCATCGGTGTCACAAGCAAATTCAATATTGGATAACTCTCGCAACTTTTTCTGACCCTCAATTTCAGCTTTTTTGAGTTTTTTTTCTAATTTACGTTGGTCGGCATCACGACGCAAACTGCTCTCTACTACTAACCATCTTTGTGCAATTCCACCATAATTACTTTTGTGTTCTGACCAACGATATCCCGTTATTGAACTTTCAGTGAATTCTGATTCATTTAGCTGAGACACCAGTTGCTGCGCTTGTTTCAGGCTTAGTGGTACACGAGTTAACCATCTTAAATTGGTTAACATTTCTAAATTGGGAGCGGTATATAATGCACTGTCAGCTACCATTAAACTGTCGAGATTTAATTTGTTTTTAAAGTCTTGACAGATTGAGGCGAATATGGAATTATCTGATTCGTTTCCTGAAGCTACTCGTAAAAATAGTGGCACATCTCCATCTCCACTACAAATTAGGTCTAAAATAAATTGTTTTAAGTCGGGACGATGGTCACGAGAGTAGCCGTAGGTAATTTGAATTGGTATTGGGGATCTTTGATGGTTGATTGATGAATTATCTAACTGATTGCTATCCATTTCTGTTTTAGCAAAAGATACTGATGGCAATTCTTGTTCATATTTGCCATGTAGATGAAATGAACTTGAGTCGAGGTGAGATGTGTCGGTATTTATCTCGAATTTTTGAGCTGCTGACAGGGCAATGGTTGTAAATATTTCTGTAATTCCTGCTAAATATAATTTATCTAATACTCTTCCTAAGCGGTCATCATTTAAATGTGATGCTTGAATCCCTGCTCCAAGTAAATGTTCTGTTGCTTTCCCTTCAAAAAATTTAGAAAATAAGTATAATGGGGCGGAAACCATCCCTAATCCATTGATGATCATGGCTTTAACTACCAGGCCGGGACTGACTATCTCACCCGGTTGTTCGCCTACTAATTCATTGATTTTTTCAACAATTCCTATTTCATCAACTAGACCGGCTATCAAGCCCAGATGATCTAGGTTTTCTACTTTTATCTGGGATGCTTTCTGCATGGGCTGCTGAATCCTGATTTAAGCGTTTATCGCGATTGCTAGTTTACACTGTTTTTGGTGATTATTGGCTATGGTTGCGAGCGCAATTAACGCATTTTCGTCATCAATCAGGTTACGAATACGCCATAAACTTCGTTTTCTACCGCTCGCCATTTTAACTCGTATCAGATTTAACTCATGCCTTCACTTCTCTTGTCAGAAATTTTCAGCCCTCATGATTGGAGTGTGACCAAAATTATTGAGTATTTTTACTCACCCTTGTCTCGGGTGATTCACTTTTACCCCCTCAATCCGACTATGTGCCAGTTTGGGGTGCGGAATGTGGGTTCATATGAACAAAAAAAAGGCTCTACCGAACCTAGTATGTAAAAAAGTTAATAACTTTTATAAAAATTAACTATAAAATATAAACATTAGGCGCT
>NZ_JAUBSH010000181.1:0-2943 GCF_036704705.1 Microcoleus sp. K1-B1
AATCTCAAAAAATGGTTTGTTGAAATTTTTGCTAAATCCGCCTAGTTATCGGATCATTTTTTTTGTGGCTTTCTCTATGTGACTAAGCTTTGAATTGAGCTGCCAAATGGTGAACCTGGTTCCATTCCTGCGGGTACGGGGGCAAGATAGTCGGTTTGACAACAGGCGCAGCGACCGCCATAACGTTCAATGCGCGTTACGAGCGGGCGAATTGGTGGTAGTTCTATTTTGTCATAGACCGATTGCAATTTTTGGGCTGCGACACTAACTGTTTCTGAACACTGGGGACAACTTTTGATTTGAGCGATAATGATTTGGTCGGGGTTGGGATGTAGGTGTCTTCCCCCTCCTGCTCTGCCTACGCTGTTTTGTCTTTTAACTCCTTCTGTTTTCGATGGCAAGCGCTTGATGTTGCCCTTGAATCCTTTTGATGGTGGAGTGCTTGAATTCGAGCTGGTTTTGGCGGGAGATGAGTTGGGTTTTGATTCGTCAGTGTCTAATGCTGCCCGCAGTTTTTGGATTTCCTGCCAAAGCTCTACTATCAAGGCGTTTTTGGCTTCATCCGATAGTTGTTTTAGGTCAGGGAGTTTTTTCATTCCTCTATCTAATGTCTATCTCGTTCTCTTGTCAAGGGGGTTGAGCAATTACGATATAAGTTGCGGCTTTTTCCCTCATGACCTGGTTGTCCACCCCGCTTTTTTCCACTTTTTTTCCTTGTTTTCTGACCAAATCCAGGTGGATCGCTTGAGGGTGGTGATGATGAGTTTTTTGATGTTTTATTGACTTTTTCTAATAGTTGCTGCTGGCCTGAGAGTAATTCAATAGCCTGTTGTTCTAATGATTCAATCCGCTGCGCCATTAACTCCACCATTTTTTTGACGCTGGCTGGAGTTTTCTCCCAATCTTCTGGGGGGATTTGCTTGATGATGCTAGCTTGTGGCTGTTCCATAATTCTCACATTACCATAATTGAGTGCTGGTTTTTGCAGCTCGCACCAATACTCTCAAATCTTTACCACTAAAGCTTGCCCGGTGGTGCGCCGCAGGCGCACCCCCTGAACGGTTACAAAAAATCCCTGGCTAATTATTTAATTAGATGCACCTGTAGCAAGGTAAAATACACACATTAAAGCCCCTCTCCTGCAAGGCGAGGGGTTTGAAGAAATTTCCAAGTATCGGTTCTATCGAGCGCTACAAATGTCTGTGCTGGCAGTACCAACTACCAAATCGGAATTCAAAAGCAAATCTAAATCGGTGTCAGGATTAACAGCATACAAATCGACTTTATCTCTACCCAAAAACACCCCAATCAAAGTCCCGATTCCCGCACCGCCGAGCACCTCTTCAGTCGCGATCGCCCGATCGCCCGTAACACCTGCAATCGCCGCCGCTGCTGCTGCACCCAAGGCAGTATTCTTAACCAGATTGCCAACATTAACGCCCTTGGTAACAGTTTCTTTCCTAGTAATCACTTGCGAAGTGGCATTGAGAGGCACTCTGCTGCCGTTGATGATACTTAATTCTTGAGCCACAAACTGAACGCCCGAAGTAGTCGATCGCAATTCGCCACTAATTTTCGACCCTTCAGGTATCAGCACTTGGCCATTATTGCCCGTGATATCCGCCGCTACCGTCAGCGTAATCGGAGACTTGTCATTGGGGGCGAGCAAAATCTTGCCTTTTGCATACTCGATTGGGATAGTCACCCCGCTGGGAATTTTCACAGCCACAGACTCGCTAACATCAATCTTAGCAATGTAAGGAGAATTAATTGCTCTTGCTTGATTGGTACTCACTAATGTTTGATAGATAAAAGCAGCTACTTCAGCTCGCGTTGCTGACTTGTTAGGTTTGAGAGATTTAGGATTAGGATAGCTGACAACTAACTGTTTTTCAGTAGCTGCAGCAACGCTTTTGACAGCATAAGTTTGAATCTCACCCGCATCATTATAGTAGCTGAGAACATCTTGAAAATCGCACGTAGGCTCATAGCCCATTCCGTTATTTAAAGCGACTACAACTTGAACGCGAGGAATCTGCTGTGTCGGTCTGAAAACATTGCCGGGATAGCCAGACATCCATCCCATTTCGTAAGCTTCGGCGATCGCCCCGCTTGCCCAAAAATTAGACGGAACATCGGCAAACCTTACAGCACCGCGGGTTTTTGCCTTTTTCACAGAACGGATCATTGCCGCAAATTCAGCCCGCGTTACCGGTGCATCCGGGCGAAAACTACCATCGGGAAATCCTTTGATAATTCCTCTTTCTGACAAATCTTGAATAAAGTCTTTTGCCCAGTAGTTATTATTAACATCCGAAAAAGCTGTTTGAGCAAAAGAAGGCGCGGGAGCTAGCATCGGCGCTGCGGTTGCTGCAACTGTTCCCAGTGTTAATAAAACAGATGTACCAGATTTAATGCGATGTAATACAGACATTTTTGATTCTCCAATTTACACATTTTTTTATTGAGGATAACTAAGCTTTTGATAGGCTGATTGATTCCTGCCAAACTTGCTCTTTCCCTCAGCTATGTAATCATTATTGAATGCTTTTATTTTTAGTGGGGGGAAGATACGGTCTTTTAAAATAAATATTTTTAGGCTTCATTTGGGATTTTAAAATACTTAAATTCCTTAAAATCCTTATGTTGCTTATCTCCCTTATCTACCTTGTGCCTGCAATTAACAAGATTTAGGGACAAAGCCGTTTGATATTAGTTAACTATATTAACTAAAAGTGAATATAATTGAGTCGATCGAGAAATACCTGTTTGTTGCCTATGAGTAGCCTGACGTTTGCCTCTGCCCATCAGCTAGCGCGAATGATTTGCGATCGCCAAGTCTCTGCCGTCGAAGTTCTCGACGCTTAGGAATGAAAAATAAATAACTTAATGAATTACTCAGGTTGGGGTACGGCTCGATAATTCCATTTGGGCAAATATTCG
>NZ_JAUBSH010000182.1:0-2814 GCF_036704705.1 Microcoleus sp. K1-B1
CATTATCCTCGTTACCATTGAGGGTGTCGTTGCCGGCCAATCCATTGAGGGTGTCGTTGCCGGCCAATCCATTGATGGTATCTGGATTGGCAGTTCCGCTTAAGTTATCAGCGTTAGGAGTGCCATTTATTTCGTATGGTGCAATATGAAGTTGAATCTCACCTATAGCACTGCTATAACCATCAACAGCTATTTGATAGGTTGTCCCGGCTGTGGCATCCAGGTTATACAGGCTAGTGTTATTCCCCCCTCCATCATCATTAGCGCCAATCAGAGTGAGGTTATCAACCGCAGAACCAGTGAAAACCGACAAGAAAGTATCGAAATTACTATTTTTGGTGTCAATAGTAAAAGTCCCGCTACTGGGTGCTGTCCAAGACCACCACGCCGAGTTAGTTATCCCACTTTGGGTAGGTTCGTCTACTTCTCCTGTGGCTCCACTATTTGTTCCTGTACCATTGGCTGTTTCACCTGTCAAAGCAATTCGGTTGGCAAAATTATCATTGGCTGGGGGGGGAACGGCAATATTAAGTTGAATCTCACCTGTAGCACTGCTATAACCATCAACAGCTATTTGATAGGTTGTCCCGGCTGTCGCATTAAGGTTGATGAGGCTAGTTGAATTACCCCCTCCATCATCATTGGAGCCAATCAGACTGAGGCTATCCACCGCCGAACCCGTGAACACGGACAAGTAAGTGTCGAAATTACTGTTTTTGGTGTCAATAGTAAAAGTCCCGCTACTGGGTGCTGTCCAAGACCACCACGCCGAGTTAATAGTTCCATTTTGAGCCGGTTCTCCTGTTTCTCCTGTGGCTCCAATATTTGTTCCTGTTGCATTTGCTGTACTACCTGATAATACACTGCGATTAACAAAATTATCATTGACTGGTGGTGGTGGAGTAACAGTTAATGTTCCTGGAAAGGCTCTTTGATTACTAGCTAGTGACTCATCATATTCGCCAATAGAAGCAGTGGGATCAATAAAAGAAACAACTCGATAAGTACCTACTGGGATAGTAGGAAATGTACCGCTCCAAGAAGCATCAGCCCAATTAAATGGACTCAAGGAAGATAAGTTAGCAGTACCTAACAAATAATGAGAGCCAACACTATTAGTAACATCATCATCTGTGGAAGCGTAGAAATTAACAGTATAGTTTCCAGATGCTTCTGTGCCATTATTTCGAGCAAATGTATTGACACTAAAACCTTGACCAGGTGAAACGGTAGTTCTACTAAAACTACCAATAGCTGAATTAAACCAGTTATCCCAATGAACTAGGTCTGGTTTGCTGACTGGGGCTGAATCAGCTTTATAAGTATTGAATAAGTCAAACATATAAGGTTGTATTCGGGTTCCACTATTGCCAGTACCAGTAGATCCATACGCATGTACTCCTATTGCTTGGAAAGTATTATCTGGTTGCCAAACAGCACTACCACTCTGACCTCCAAAAGTATCAACTGTGCTACTATAATAAAGTTTAGTATTAGTGGAAGAAGAAATAGTACCATCAGCACGGTATAAACCTACATCATTGAACCATTCTGTTGCAAGATCACTTGGATAACCAGCAGTTGTTATTGATTGACCATTTAGGTTCGTTCTATACCCAGCTGTTCCTGTAGAATTTCCTAGGGAACGATCAAGCTGGATTACACCCCAATCTTGATCCTCAGTAGCTGAGTTTATCCATGAAGTATTAGTTTTCAATGAGGTAAATGATGCCTCACCAAACCATCTATCTTTACCATTCCTGCCTGGAGTAAATTTAACTTCTGTTGCCCAACCACCATCTGCATGACTATAAATAACATGACCAGCCGTTAATACAGTGAAAGGACCTATTAATGTTCCTGTACCACCGCTCCACTCACCATTAGGAAATTTTGCTTGTACAAGTCCAATCGAACTCCAAGGAGAGTTTTGAGTATCAGTTACTCTCTGACGGTCATCACTACCAATGATGGTTTCAGTAGATACATAACCCGGTGGTAAAGGTACAGGTTCCATACCATCATTAGCATCAGTAATTCTGGGTGAATCAATAGATGATTTAGCTGTATCTGGTACAGAAACAATAGATGTAGTTGGCTGAAGAATTTTGTCTAAATTCTCTGATGTACTAGGTACAATAATAGCCGGTGCTTCATCTATGTATTCAAAACGGGGATCATCCTTATAAGCTGATATTGTTTGTTCAACCGTTCCTGAAGGAGTCTGCCTGATGTCAGTCCCAGGTTTTGACGCTTGGGTAACTTTTTTGACTCCGATTTCTGCTGGCAAGTTGGTAATTTCACTGGCATTTGCGGTGGGCTTCAGTTTGGCAATTACGCGGTCTGAGCTAAAATTCGTATCCATAATATTGTCGGTTTCTGCTAAAAAGTTGGTTGTTTCACTCGCACTAGCAGTGGGAGAGGGAATGTTGCCAGAGGTTGATAAATTCTTGCCATCGGGCAATAGTGTGTCAAACATGGTATTTTTTGCTTTTTTTTTTGGTGGATGTTACTTTTGTCTTTTGTCTTGCCTCTATCAATCAATAATGCACGCGAATTGAACTAAATGACCAAAACTTTACACAGTCTTTAAACTCCCTGAACTTTGCCCCGCTATGGTAAGGATTCAGATCAGGTGAAAAGCAGTAAAATCTATACGGTTTAACCATTCGATCAAATAATCATCAAATATCCATTCTTATTAAGAAACCATGAAAGCTTTGATTCTCGTACCTATTGACTGTAGTTTAGACTAAAAAATCAGTGCAGCTAAAAGTAGCAGCCTTTTAGCAGAAGGCAAGCTGTTGCTCAAAA
>NZ_JAUBSH010000183.1:0-2708 GCF_036704705.1 Microcoleus sp. K1-B1
TATAATATAGGGATAAGCTAAAATAAAAGGGGAACTGTATCATACTTTTCCCCTTTTACAAAATTGGGATGCTCCCGCTCGACATTCTATCCTAACTGCTCTTGAGTTCTAAAATCTAAAATCTAAAATCGATCCGCCCTCGGATGGGAGAGTTTAGATTGAAGACTTCGCTATGCAGGCAGTTGAGTTTGATCGAGATTCTATCCCAACTGTTCTTCAAATCTAAAATCTAAAATCTAAAATCTAAAATCTAAAATCGATTGACAAAGGACAACTGACAATGGCTGAATCTTATTTGCTGGATAAATTGAAGTCGGTAGAGCAAACTTTTAATGAGTTGACTCGCCGCATGGCTGACCCGGATGTGGCTAGGGACAATCAAGAGTTTCAACGGGTAGCGAAAGCTCGATCGTCCTTGGAGGAAGTGGTCGATACTTTTGCTCTGTGGAAAACCACTCAGGAAGATTTGGTGGGCGCGCGACAGGTTCTCAAGGAAGCCGCGGGCGATCGAGATATGCAAGAAATGGCTGCGCTGGAAGTTCAGGAACTTGAGGCGAAGCTGGAGAGTTTGGAAAGTCGTTTGAAGGTTTTGCTGCTCCCCCGCGACCCGAACGATGACAAGAATATTATGTTGGAAATTCGGGCGGGTACTGGCGGAGATGAGGCTAGTATTTGGGCGGGAGATTTGCTGCGGCTGTATTCGCGCTACGCTCAAACTCAAGGCTGGCAGGTGAAGTTGGTGAGCGAGTCGCTGGCGGAAATGGGCGGCTTTAAAGAGGTGATTCTGGAAATTACCGGCGACAGCGTTTATAGCAAGCTGAAGTTTGAGGCTGGAGTACACCGGGTGCAGCGAGTTCCTGTGACTGAGGCTGGCGGCCGGGTGCATACTTCGACGGCGACGGTGGCTGTGATGCCGGAGGTGGATGATGTGGAGATTCACATCGATCCGAAGGATATTGAGATGAGTACGGCTCGATCGGGCGGCGCTGGCGGTCAAAATGTGAACAAGGTGGAAACTGCTGCGGATTTGTTTCACAAGCCGACGGGAATTCGGATTTTCTGTACTGAGGAGCGCAGTCAGTTGCAGAATAAGGAGCGGGCAATGCAGATTTTGCGGGCTAAGCTCTATGAGATGAAGTTGCGGGAGCAGCAGGATGAGGTGAAGTCGCGGCGTTTGGCTCAGGTTGGTACTGGTTCGCGATCGGAGAAGATTCGCACTTACAACTATAAGGACAATCGGGCTACGGACCACCGTTTGGGGGAGAATTTCTCGCTCAATAGTGTTTTGGAAGGGGATATTGAGGGGATTATTCAAACTTGCATTTCTCAGGATCAGCAGGAACGTTTGGCTGAGTTGGCTGCTTCTACTAATTGATGGAGTGATGGGGGGCTAGGCGCATTGTTTACTCAGCCTCAGTCCCCTTGTTACGCGGGAGATATGGTTGAGTAGGGCTTCCCAAATTGCATCGGCGATCGCCACTGGATATTTGAAATGTTGGAGGTCGTATTGTACAATGACTTCTAGGGGTGCTAGGATTTGCTGGTTTCGACAACTGGTAATTGCTGCGATCGCCTCCTGCTGCCATCTGGTAAATAGTCTGTAGCTGAAAAAAGAACTGCATTTTTGTCCTTTCTTGTTGAGGTAAACGACTATTACTTGATGTTGTTTGGGGTACACTTTGACTATGCGGTTGACCGGCATTCTCAGGGCTTCGGCTGCTTCCATTTTGGAGATTTGCCAGCGCTGGGGTTTTAGCCAACCGGATGCTGTAAGGCTTTGACGTGTATTGCGTGTCTTGCGAGTCATTTTTACTGCCCCTGATTAGCTACAAATACAATTATGATTTCAAAAGTATTTACACTCTAACTGGTAAACTTTTTGCTGTCAAGCAAGAAAGACAGATTTTTTGGTAGATAAGTAAACTAGGAGTTGTGTTGATCTGGTGACTAATACTGTGGACACAGAAGCTAGGAAGAAACTGAGCGAAGTTGTGAAGCTAGCCCGTGGCGACCTGAGTTTTAGCGCTTTTGGTAGGCTATTGGGAGTCTCTGGGTCTGCTGTTCAGTATTGGGAAAAGGGCCAGGTACTCCCGGATACGAAAAATTTGACTCAGATTGCGGCAAGAGCGGGCTTTACGATGGAAGAGTTAATGGCTCATCTCGAAGGCAAACCAATGCCGGAACCTGTCAATACCAACGAGCTCCTTAAAAAAATCCAATGTATGCCACTGAGTGACTTAGCAGTGATTGTTCGAGCTGGTATGGAGCGACTGGCTGCCGCTGCTGTAGCTTCTGGGAAGTATGGTTGATGTTCTGTAAACTGGGAATTGTGGTTATCTGGTGGCTGATACCGTGGACGCAGAAGCTAAGAAAAAACTGAGTGAGGTTGTTAAATTAGCGCGGGGCTCGATGAGTCTGACTGCTTTTGGCAAGCTGTTGGGAGTTTCTGCTGCTTCTGTCTTGTATTGGGAAAAGGGGCAGGTACTTCCAGATACGAAAAATTTGACTCAGATTGCGACAAGAGCAGGCTTTACGATGGAAGAGCTCATGGCTCACCTCGAAGGCAAGCCGGTGCAGGAACCCGTGGATACTAACGATCTGCTTAAAAAAATTCAATGTATACCAATTAGTGGGGAGCATCCCGATTTTGTAAATATCCCAATAAATGATATAATTTTACATTTTTTAAACCAACGGCTTCCCCAAAA
>NZ_JAUBSH010000184.1:0-2609 GCF_036704705.1 Microcoleus sp. K1-B1
TCTCTGCAGTCTTCAGGGTTTTTCTCCCTGACAACTTTTCAACCTGTCCAAATACACACTCGCACCAATCCGATTCCATTCCTTTCTCTGTTTTTAAACCCCGCAGGGGGCGATAGAAAATATTTTGCTGGTCACTGCCTGAGAAAATAGCTCGATGCCTGGGATTCTATGAGACTGTTGGCGAATGTCTGAGGGGTTTCACCCCTCAGACATCGCCGTCCTGAATAGGCAGAATGATTGTGTAATCACGCAGCATATTAAATAATCTATTATGACTCTTCACCCCCGCAACTGGTCATCGATTCCAGAAATGACAGCAACTGTGGCACGAACCTCCTTTCCCAAAGGAAATCCATATATGAAAATGCGCGACGAACTCGGAGTGTTGTACGAAGATACTGACTTTATCACCTTGTTTCGAGCCGACTGTGGTCAAAGTGTTTTATCACCAGGGCAACGCCGCATTAATCAGTGTGATGCAATTTGCCGAGGGATTGACTGACCGACCAACAGCAGAAGCAGTGAGAAGTCGTATAGATTGGAAGTATGCTTTGGGACTAGAAATTACTGATAGCGGGTTTGATTATTCAGTTTTAAGTGAATGGAGAAGTCGGTTAATTGCTGCGGGACGTGAAAGTCAATTACTCGATAAAATGCTAGCACATTTTCAAGATAAGGGATGGCTCAAAGCCAGAGGGAAAGCCAGAACAGACTCGACCCATGTCATCGGAGCCATCCGTAAAATGAACCGCCTCGAATGCGTTGGAGAAACTTTACGTCATGCTTTAAATCAGCTAGCAACTGTGGCTGATGAATGGTTATTAACAGTAGTTAATCAGGATTGGTCTGAGCGTTATGGCACGAGATTTGAGCAATATCGCTTGCCGAAATCTGAAACCGAAAAACAAAGCTTGCTATTGACTATTGGCTGTGATGGTCATCACTTATTGTCGGCTTTGTATGACCCTTTGAGTCCTGAATGGTTACGTCAGCTCAAAGCTGTAGAAATTTTACGCTGTGTCTGGATACAGCAATATGGGTGGTCGTCCGGCAAAGTTTATTGGCGATCAGCTGATAATTTACCGCCCCACAAGCAGTTAATTACTTCCCCTTATGATATCGAGGCTCGCAATCGGACAAAAAGAGATACCAATTGGACAGGTTATACAGTACATCTTACAGAAACTTGCGATCGAGATTTACCTCATCTAATTACTCATGTTGAAACGACACCTGCAACCATTGGAGATGTCGAAATGACTCAGGTGATTCATCAAAGTTTAGCTGATAAACACTTGTTACCACAAGAACATATTGTTGATACTGCTTATGTTGATGCTCAGCACTTGCTCACGAGCGAAACACAATTAGGTATTGAGCTCCTTGGCCCTGTACCGCCTGACTCTAGTTGGCAAGAACAAGCTAAGCTGGGCTTTGAGCTTTCTTGTTTTAAGGTCGATTGGGAGCATCGCCATGCTACTTGTCCGCAGGGCCACATCAGCAAATCTTGGCATCAACGCTCGGATAATTATGGCAATCCGACCATTCAAGTACGCTTTCGTCGGCCCGATTGCGCTGCTTGTCCTGTTCGCTCTCAATGTACTCATTCGCCGACAAGCGCCCGTGTTCTGACTCTCAAACCTCAACCTCTTTATGAAGCTTTAGCCAAGGGTAGGGCCAGACAACATACCCTCGATTTTAAGCAGCGTTATGCCTTACGGGCTGGTGTTGAAAGTTCCCTATCTCAAGGAATTCGTGTTTTTGGTTTGCGCGACGCTCGTTACATGGGTCTTGCCAAGACTCGTCTACAACATATTGTGACTGCTGCGGCGATGAATCTGTCAAGAATGTGGGCGTTTTGGCGTAACATTCCGATTGGCTTGACCCGTGTGTCTCGTTTTTCGGCTCTTTTTCCCTCTGCCTCATTGTAGTTTTTTTGTAACTGCCTAGCTAGTAGTATTTGACGGAAAGAAAACAGAGACATTACCAAGTAACGCATCAGTAACAACTTCCAGAAGATTAAGACCACGCTTAGATGCAGTCGAAAGAAAAGAACGAATATTGGCGAAGGAAACCGCAAAATCTTGCCGAGCGGAAGCCACCAGAAATTTTCTGCTTACACTTCATCATCCGTAAGTCACGTTCCGCTTGATTATTGGTAAACGGAACATCCGGTTCCGTCAGAAACCGTAAAACATCACCTCGGAAATTTTGAAGCCGCAACAACAAGTTATGACCAACTCGTCGTTTTACTCTACCTCGATGACCTTTGCGGTTTAAAGGTGGTTGAGAAGAGTGAAAATCAAGCCCTCGGTTGAGAATTTGCTCATATAGTTGATTGATGCGAGCAATAATATTTTCAGGAATACCTTGAGGATAGCGATGTTTATAATTGCAGGCTAGGAGTAAAACCTTTTTCATGGACTTAGCCCAAGATTCTTGGTCAATTTCTTCCAAAGCTTTGAGTTCTCGCTCAGGATGAGCGTTGCACAAGGCATGATTCACCTGAACGAGTTGATAATAAGGTTTCCAGCTTAGTGGTGCAGAAAACTATTTTTGTTAATAAGAAAATGACATAACTTTAGAAAATTCAATCCGCCGCTCTAACT
>NZ_JAUBSH010000185.1:0-2558 GCF_036704705.1 Microcoleus sp. K1-B1
TTGTTCGTAATTCATCTTATTAATCTAATTTTTTATTTTATTTTACCTAGAACGAGCGCACTTTCGCAAGAGGTCTACTGTCCAGCATGATGTGGGCCTGTCATCAGAAACGGGAGCTTATCTACGCAACAGACTTAACTTGAGTCTAAGGGGCGGGCCAACTTCACCGATTTCTGATGTCTTTTTGCTCACACTTTCGCCTGTTACAGAACCATTTGTACGAAACTTTCCTTGTTTCTTTAGATTTACTTTGCTTGTCGGCTCGATCGACTGATTATCGGTTCGTGAGCCTGATTGTCGGTTCGTGAGCCTGATTGATGTGGCGATCACCCATTTGTCGGTACGATCACCCATTTGTCGGTACGATCTACTGAGTGTCGGTACGATCTACTGAGTGTCGGTACGATCTACTGAGTGTCGGTACGATCGACTGATTGTCGGTACGATCGACTGATTGTCGGTACGATCGACTGATTGTCGGTATGATCTACTGATTGTCGGTATGATCGAATCAATGACGTGGCGAGCGGCTAGCTCACTCTTTTAAGATACAAGGGGCGGGTTCACCAACAATACCTGCCAATAATTAACAATCTCAAAAACCCGCCCCGGCCGAGATATCGCGAGAGATCGACAGGACATAAGGATCGAATTAAGCGAGTAGATTCAAGTAGAATCCCAGAAGCATTATGAAATCTGAAAAGTCGGCTATTAGCTATAATATCGGTCAAAAATGGGCTGTAACTCTGTGCTGCGAAGCAGAAGAAGAACTGGAATTGAGAGTTGCAAAAATCGTTGGGTATTTAGACAAAAATTATCTCTTAAAGCAATGGGCAATATCTGATATTGAAGCTACGGGCAGTTACGGCAATTGCTTGACTGCGCGGTCTAATAATCTGGAAATATTTCAGGTATCTACTTCTGATTCGTTGGAGGTAATGAGGGAAGAATGTCACGTTATTGAGTTAGATGCTAGTTTGATAAAAGACGACGAGGAAGTGTTTAAAATATTGATTAGAGATGGGGTTTCAATTGATTTACTTGGCAGCGGGGAGATGATGCCGCTGACAGTTTTGGGGAAATATGTTTATGTTGACAAAGAACTGTTTATGTGATCAAGGACGTGGGAGCGATCGCACTTCAAAAAGCTGTTCAAACGCGGTCATAGGATGCTGCGAACAAATGAGAAGAGAGGAAGTGCGATCGTAATTGTTTCGCGTTTTTGCTGAAATGCGATCACTTACTAAAATCCAAGGTCTTAGGCCTTAAATCATTAGCCAAGTCCTGGAGCTCATCCTCTTGATTATCAAGGTATTGTTGTGCATTACGCTTCAGTGTTCTCTGACCCTCTACCCAGACTTCAGGACAATATATCTCTGCACCCACGCTTAATATCCTGCTTGATGCTAATCTCATACTAAAGTGTTTTGGAGTCGGTTTTATACTATCTCCATAACTCGATAATAATATATCGACAGCAGCTAACGGATCTCCCATTGTCCATTGGTAACAAGTTAAGCTAAGAAAGCATTTGTCAATCAGCAATTATGCTCAACATTTACTGGGATTTTGGGCATAAAACTGAGATTTGGGCGATCGAGGAATCATGAGGAATCATGCCGAGGGTGATATTTATACCTACTCCCTCTCAAATCGTGAATTTTCCACTCCTAAAAAAGCAGTTTTTTTGAGTAATATTACTGATTGACAAATGCAATTAAGTCTTAACTTGTCACCAATGCCCATTGTCTCACAAGCAGAACGGCCAATCTTCACTTTTTCCTTCCCATCAAGAGTGTTCCAAGTATCCCATACGAACCCATTTTCATCTAATTGGTTTTGGACTGATACTAAAAACTTTCTATCTTGATCGGAAACACCAGGATTACTAAGCGGAGTAGAGTTATCAAGTTCACCTCCTGAAGAAGAATCTGTATTTGTTGGATTACCAGAGTTTTTTTGAGCTTCTTCAGCAGCTTTTTTAGCTCTTTTTATCGTATCAGAGATATCTCCTGGAGAAGAATCTGTATTTGTTGGATTACCAGAGTTTTTTTGAGCTTCTTCAGCAGCTTTTTTAGCTCTTTTTATCGTATCAGAGATATCTCCTGGAGAATAATCTGTATTTGTTGGATTACCAGAGTTTCTTTGAGAAATAATTTTAGCTTTTTCTAACACATCAGAGATTTTTTCTGCAACATCATTCCTGCCCTTACTCTTAGCAATTCTTGCGGCATTTTCCATTGAACTAAGGCCTTCTTGTACTTGTCCACTAGAGTATTGACAAAGCCCCTTGTAGAAGTGGGCTAGTGCAAAATTATTATCAATGGACAAAGCTCTTTCAGAATCTTCAAGACAGCCTTGAACGTCTTTAGCTACGTATTTTATGCTAGCAGATTGTTGTAACTCGATTGCTTGTAAAGGTATTTCAGATTGCTTAGTATTAGGCTGCTTGTCTGGTAAACAACCCAAGCATAAAAAAGTCGGCTCTCCTGAGTTTATGGTGTAAAATGTACCTACTAATACATTTACCGTTATGAGCTTCCATCTAGACTATCTAT
>NZ_JAUBSH010000186.1:0-2531 GCF_036704705.1 Microcoleus sp. K1-B1
AATCACTAACGGCAGAATGCGGGTTTCAGCCTTCTCAGTGAGGTCAAATGCTAACGGTAGAATGAGGGTTTCAGCCTAGGTCTCAAAAACTGTCCGGAGTATTGCAGTATAATAGGCGATAATTATCATCTCTTCCCACTGGATATATAATCATGACACCTGAACAACAACAGACAATTAAAACACATCTAGATGCTATTTCTGCCATCCTTTATGATGATTGTAATCCTGATTCCTTGCAGACATTAGAAGATATTGAACTCGCCGTGAGAGACCAAGTTTTGACTCATGTGACACCACATATCGGCTTTTTTTTATCTGCTCAGCTAGCGGTACAAAAGCCGGAAGAATCAAGACTTTAAAAAGTACCCTAGGTAATTTAAGTATCACCCAGAAGCAAGCAGATAAACTAGGCTGCGGTAGTGCTAGTAGGTTGAGTCCACATTTAGAAAACTGTTGCTTAAGACTGAGTGCCAATGTTGCTTATAAGCATGCCGCCCAAGATATTAAGTATCTAACGGGAGTGACTGTTCCGGCTAAAACACAACTCATATTAGTACATTATCAAGACTTCAGCGAACCGATATCAACAGAAGATATTGAGGAGCTAAGTGCAGATGGTGGAAAAGTACGACTGAGGGTACCTAAAGGGCAAAAATCTGAATGGAAAGACTATAAAGCAATTGTGTCGGAAGCTGGTATAGTGGCTAGTTTCAATCAAAATGATATCATCATTGATTGGGCAAATAAACAACCGCTAGCAAAACCTGTAACTTGCCTAGGTGATGGACATGATGGAGTGTGGAATATATTTAAGGAAATCACTTGTGAACAGGAGAGAAGAGAAATTCTCGATTGGTATCATCTCACTGAAAATCTTCAGAAAGTAGCCGGTTCAATTAAGCGGCTCAAGCAAGCAGAAGCCTACTTGTGGAAAGGGAATGTAGAGAGTGCGTTAGCTCTATTTACAAAGCTCAACAAAAAATCAGCAGTGAATTTTTGCAAATATTTAGAAAAGCACAAAGAAAGGATTATTAACTATGAAGTTTTCTCTCTTGATGGCATCTGTTCTATTGGTTCGGGAGCGGTAGAATCAGGCATTAAGCAAATAGCCAGACGAATTAAAATATCTGGAGCGAGTTGGAAATCCGAACATGTGGGACAAGTATTAGCTCCGAGTTGTGCTTACTTGAACGGCTTAATTGGTAATCAGCGAAAACCTGCATGAGTATCATTACTCACTACAGAAGTGACATGCTCCCAAGTGCTACAACTAGAATAGAAAGTGTTTTGCGTTTCATCGTCCCCTAAACCCCCTTCAAGGATAAGCGTTACCCGTGCTACTGTCCTAAAATGGTACTCCACATCCGTTGAAGGTGATTCCGTGACTGCTTCTCCCCAACCTACTCCCGAATCGAATATTTTGGGCAAGTTTGCCAGTGTTGTTGGCTTACTCAGTGCCGCTTTGTTTTTCACCGGCTGGATTTATCGCTGGTCTTATTTTTACTGCTTTCAGCTAAATGTAACTACCCTAGATTTACCAGTAGAATCGTTTTTCTTAGTACCGCTTCAGGTATTTTTAGGCGATGGCTGGACAATACTCAGAAGTGCGATCGCCCTTCTGCTGACAGCCCTGGCGATTTACCTCACTTTGTGGCTGGTTAATAGTATAAACAGGACAGTTGCTGCTAAAATTAATCGCAGAGCTAGACGTTGGCGTTTCTCTGCTCGAAGAAGAAGATTAGGGTTGCTTCATCGCTTCCTGAAGTCTTGGCAGCGATTTAATATCAATAGATTGAACTCTATCAAATTATTGCGATCGCTCGTTGACGAAATTATCATCGTCGGTTGGGTATTGCTAGTGTTGTTTTGGTCAGCATACCACCAAGGTATTGCCGATGCCCGACGCGACGCGGGCGAAACTTCGACTTTACCGGTAGTTACTTTAGTCGCCAAGGCAGATAATATTGCTTTAGGCAGAAAGCTCAATAATGTCTTTGATGACAAACTTACTCTAGAAAAGTATAAATTCATTGGCGATAAAGGTTTATTTGACGACTGGCTAGGCAAGGCAGACACGGATACTTCTAACCCCAAAGAACCTAGAGTTTGGCGGTTGCTTTTGGAGAGAGGAAACTGGATTTATCTGTTTCCGGCTTTAACAAATGAACAGCAAAAAGACCCTAACGCTCGCCCGCCCGTGATTGCCATTCAACAAAGTCAATCCGGCGATCAATTGTTAATTGTAAGTCCCGAAGCTTCTAAACCTTCTAAATAAATTTGGGGCTGGTTTTCATCCATGATTATACACAGATGGCCAGAAACCTCGGTTAGTCCGATAGTCCGCCAGTCCGCCAGTCCGATAGTCCGCCAGTCCGCCAGTCCGCCAGGGGTTGAAACCCCTGTCTCATAGCTGAAGTCGTCTGAAGACGACTGAAAGAGTTATTTATAGTCCAATGTCACTGAAAAAGTCTCGATCGCAAGGCCTGTTTACCTTTTAAGATAGAGCGAGGTTCCTGCATTCGAGGATA
>NZ_JAUBSH010000187.1:0-2341 GCF_036704705.1 Microcoleus sp. K1-B1
TTTTGGTTTGTAAGGCAATTATCTATGCAGAGCTTGCCTTACAGATTTTTTTTTGCTCACTTTTTCAGTGCCATTGGGCTATATTCCCCTCAAAGATTATGTGCCTCAACAGGATGCAACTGCTGTTGCGAGATTGCGGGCAGCAGGTGCTGTCATCATGGGAAAAACCAACATGGCGGAACTGGCTGCCGATTATCAAAGCACAAATTCTCTGTTTCCACGGGTGAATAATCCTTGGCATCTTGACTACACACCTGGGGGCAGTTCCGGGGGCAGTGCCGCTGCTGTCGCAGCAGGACTTTCACCGTTGGATTTGGGGAACGATTTCGGGGGTTCGGTGCGTCAGCCTGCTCATTTCTGCGGCATATATGGTTTAAAGGCGACAGATCGCCGTATTTCTACAGCAGGGCAGATTCCTGAAGTGCCGGGAAAGCCACTGTCTATTCGGCAAATGATGACCGTTGGGTGTTTTGCGCGATCGATCGAAGATATCCGGCTATGTTTTTCGTTAATTGCAGGCGCGGATCTGCGACGCCCTGATGTGCCGCCGATTCCGCTCGATACACCCTCTGGCAAGCCTTTGCAGCATCTCAAAATCGCTTGGAACGATGAATGGGCCGAAGTTCCCGTTGCTTCTGAAATTCGAGCAGCTATGGAGTCGATCGTGCAGACACTCTCTGACGCAGGTGTCCAAATCGAACGCTGGCTTCCCAAAGACTTTGACCTTTCCCAAATATTGAATCTCTACGGACGGATCTCAATGTACCTCACTATCTACGCTCAACCGCAGGATAGATATAACCTGCGTCGTAGTTTAGAGTTAATCTTCCGCACCGCCACCCAAGGCGACAAGGAACTCCGAAAATTGGGAGATTTCAGCAGATTCCTACCTGAGATATTGAATCCGAGTTTGAAAGGATATTTCGAGGCACTCACACAGCGCGATGCCTTCACTGCCCATATAGATGAGGCATTAGAACCTTGGGATGTATGGCTTTGTCCGGTTGCGGCAACCGCTGCGTTTACTCACCGTCCCGCTTGGAGTGCCGTTGAGGTTAATGGCAGATCCTATCCTCATGCAGTGGCAAACGGGGCTTACACCATGCCTTCTAATCTCAGCGGACATCCTGCGGTGGTAATTCCAATTGGACAAACTCAAAATGGTTTACCGATTGGAATGCAAATTGTTGGTAAGCGGTGGCGTGAAATGGAGTTGTTGGCGATCGCAAGTGCGATCGACAAAATGGTTGGTAGCTTGCAACACCCAGCTGGTTACTGAGCATTTTATAAAGTTTCACTTGATGGTCAAGAAGACAATCAGTGTTAGGGTGCGTCAGGTTTTAGATTTTTAATTTGCACGGAAAGTATGAATCGGACGCACCGTTTTTTGCGAGAGTGCGTCAGTTGTGAAATTCTTAGTTTGTAGCGGAAATAATGCTAGTTGACGCACCCTACTTCATTTTTACTGATGACTAATGACTACTGAACTAATGACTAATAGAGGCTAGCGGCTCCCAACTTGTCACATCTTCAAATAAAGATTGATAGCCCGCTGCATTGGGATGAAGCCCGTCTTCAATCAGGCGCGATCGCCACCAATCACTGCCCCGATTTACCCATTTATCAAAAATATCTAAATAGGGAATTCCCCGCAACTCACAAGCTAATTTGGTTGCTTCTTTATACCGATATTGGTCCGCATGACTGTAATACAAACAATCTTGAAAAGGCATTTTACTTTCATCCACCGGCACCATCCCGACAAATATCACCGGACAAAGTTGTTGGGACAGGTTTAACAAATGATCCAAAACAGTTTTAAAATGTTCAAAATCAGTGTAGCTGCGCCCGGTAGGCGACTGCACTCTCGCCGAATCGTTGAGGCCTACCGAAAGAATAATCGCATCCGGGACACGGTTTCTCAGTTCGCCACGGTGGCGAAACTCATTCTCTAGCCGCTGGGAGACTTGATAAGCCCGATCGCCCCGAACACCCAAATTGTATAAAACGTGTCCTGCACTCTCCGGTAACATCCACTGGCGCCGCAATCTTTCCACCCAACCCCCGCCTACACCGTCGCCGAAACCGTAGATTAAGCTGTCACCGAAAGCAACCAATTTGAGGGGATGAGAATTTCCCCGATGCAAGTGACCAAAGGAATAGGCTGTTGCTACCTGCATAAGCAATGATACTCAGTTAATAAATTATGAATCTTGACATAGTGAATTACCCGACGTTCATCTGAGTACAGATAGAACGAGGGTTTCCCAATTCAACCGCAACAGCCTCTACAGTAGTAGACTTGCGTCCATACCGTTTTGGTCTTACATTGCGTCCAAGG
>NZ_JAUBSH010000188.1:0-2303 GCF_036704705.1 Microcoleus sp. K1-B1
CGTGAGGCTATTTCTGCCCATTCTTGTGCCTTGGCTATGCCTGAGCTCATTCCCATTTTTCAGACCTGAATCCTTACATTCAACCAACGTCAAACATGAGTTTTCCTTTGTTTAACGTGAGCAAAGTATAAGCGGAGACTATGTTCAACGCAAAAACAGGCCTTGTTTTCGCCAAATCGCATAAAAACACACAAAAAACCCGGCGCCACCAGGTAGAAAGGTTTATTACTAAAAAAGTAATCGCAATCGCTGTTTTTGAGGTATTGTCAAGTTTTGCCATGACCAAATTTAGACCGAACCTACGTTTCCCTTGCCCAAACTTACCCTCAATCGCATTTCTAATCCTTTCATCAGATAGGGCTTGCCTCTTTTTTTCTGGACTCACATTGGCTGGGGGTCTTCCTAGAGGTGGCCCACTCAATCTAATGCCTCTTTCTTTGCACCAAGCTCGGTTTTCCCTTGTACGATAAATCCGATCTGCATGAACAGATTCTGGATAGTACCCCGTGAACCTATAATACGCTTCTACTTGGGCTTTTAAGTCCCCTGATTCGTTAAAGTTATCCCAGCTTATTCGGTCTAAAAATACATCGCCTTCAAAACAACTGGCTGAGAGTTTGGCTCCAAACTCTACGCTTTTTCCTCCTTTTCCTCTGACGAGCGGACGGATGTGGGGTTGGCTTAAACTTACTATTCTCTCTTCAATTCTCTGTTTTTTGTTATCAGATAACCATTGGAGAAGACCACAAAATGATTGATCCTATAATGGTCAAAAAATAATTTCAGTGCACAGCCTATCTTATGTCTCTAAAATCTATCATGAAACTGACCGAACACGCCAAATCTCTTTACATCAAAACAGCTAAAAAACTCAAGGGGACAGACAGACGACAATTCATGGCATCGGTAGTCAAAGATTTAGGAATAGGTGGACAAACGTTAGCAGAACGGGAGTTAGGATGGAATAGACGCACCATCCGTAAAGGGATGAAAGAATTGAAAAGTGGTCAGCCAATTGTCGATGGTTTCAAGCGCAGTGGACGAAAGCGGGTTGAAACAAAATTACCCAACTTATTGAAAGATATTAAATCGTTAGTAGACCCACACAGTCAAACTGATCCTAGCTTTAAAAGTACACGATTATATACACGCATTACTGCAAATGAAGTCCGTCGTCAACTAATTGAACAATTTGGTTATAGTGATGAAGAACTACCGACCGCAGAAACAATTAGACGAAGATTGAATGATTTGGGTTATACCTTAAAACGAGTTCTGAAAACTAAACCAGTCAAAAAAATCCCCGAGACATCAGCCATTTTTGAACAACTTGAACAAGTCAATACAGCAGCCGATAATAACCCTAATACTCTCCGAATCTCCATTGATGCCAAAGCTTCCGTCAAGATTGGAGAATTTGATAGAGGTGGTAAAAATCGGACGCCAACTATTGCACTTGACCACGATTTTTCGACTCAATCAACTGTGATTCCCTATGGCATTTTTCTGCCTGAGTACAATGAGTTATTTTTATTCTTCGTTACTTCTAGGTTGACGGCTGATTGTATAGTTGACTTACTTGAAAGTTGGTGGCAAACTGTTAAACACCGTTTTAGTCACATTCAAAAATTAGTCATTAATCAGGATAATGGACCAGAAAATCATTCTCGTCGTACTCAGTTTATGAAACGAATTTTAAATTTTTCCCGAAAATGTCAACTGACGTTACAATTGGCTTATTATCCGCCCTATCATAGTAAATATAACCCAATAGAACGTTGTTTTGGTTGGTTAGAAAAGCATTGGAATGGTAGTTTACTTGACTCTGTTGAGACTGTAGTAAATTTCGCCAAAACTCTCACCTTTAAGGATAAAAATCCAGTGGTGACATTGGTAGAAACAATTTATTCCACAGGAGTTAAACTTAATAAGTTAGCTATGGCAGAAATTGAAACCCAGATTAATCGTCTCCCCAATCTTCACAAATGGTTTGTGGAAATTTTCGCTAAACCCACCTAGCTATTGGATCATTCTTTTTGTGGAGTTCTCTTGTTGTTGGCGATAAACTTCGCTGACCACTAGCAGGGTTTTATATTGCTTTTTATTCAATCCCTCTAGGCTCGCACCTAACTCGATTAGCTGTTCAATATGTCTAGGACTTACGCATTGACAAAAAATATCATCTATGTAGTCTAGATAATGGCATCCTTGTGAAGGTTGGCAAAAAGGGTGCATCTCAGTTTGGCAAATACATCAAATTGAAAGTTGACCATTGAGATAAGCACAGCGAAGAGCAAGGATAG
>NZ_JAUBSH010000189.1:0-2245 GCF_036704705.1 Microcoleus sp. K1-B1
CTCAAGGATTGGCGCTGCATAATCGAAGGATGAGCTGTCAATCCCAATCGGAAAAATTAGCCAACAAACCGGGTTTTGAGAAAGTCCGACAGGGAATTAATACCCTGTCGGACTTTGTTTGTATAGGATTGGTTTCAATTCACTTTCCGCACCCTCCACTGTCACAATCGGTTTTTGCGGAATTTTGTGAACCCAAATGATCATTTTTTATACACACAAGTGGGAAATTGGACTGGCGATCGCCAGTTCAATTTAGCCAAACTCCGAAAATTCGTAGTGTGACAATTCAGGGTGCGGAATGTGGGTTTCAACCCAGATTCCACACCCTGGGGTATCAAACAAGTCACGGTTTGGCCGTGATATAAAGTCCGCACAAAACGCCAAAAAAATCCCGCGCTGTCTCATACATAGGGCTTGCTGAAAAAAGGGGAAAAAGTGACGGGGATTGGATGGGCGAGCAGTAGGTGGGTGGTAAGCGTGCAGGAAAAACGGGTAAGATAGTTCAAAACCCGTGCATTATCGTTGGCTCCCGTGTACCGAAAAGTCGAACCCACCCCAAGCTCAGCCCAAGACTTTAAGCTGCCCTTTGAAGGAAAGTTGGCAGCGACTAACCGTTGGGTGCAGCTAGCCGAACTAATACCTTGGTCGGAATTTGAATCAGAATATGCCCAAAATTTCGTGGCAGAAGTGGGACCTCCCGCTAAATCATTTCGGGTGGCGTTAGGCTCGTTAATCATTAAGGAAAAACTAGGAATTAGTGACGCGTGAAACCGTAGAGCAAATTCGAGAGAATCCTTACCTGCAATACTTTATAGGTTATTTATCCTATAGCAATGAGGAGCCATTTGACCCTTCACTATTCGTTCATTTCCGACAAAGAATCAGTGACGAATTGGTGAACAAAGTCAATAGAGAAGTGGTGAGGAGATTGAGAGAATTAGTTCGAGGCGAGGGCGAAAAAAAAAATCCCGAAGCAGAGAGGGAACAGCCGAAAAATCAAGGAAAATTAATCCTAGATGCCACCTGCGCGCCCGCCGATATTAGCTATCCGACCGACTTCTCACTCTTAAATCAAGCCCGAGTTCACACGGAGAAAATCATAGATCTGCTGTATGAGCCACTCAAAGAGAAAATCCAGACCAAACCGAGAACCTACCGTCAGATAGCGAAAAAAGAATACTTAAAAGTCGCCAAACAAAGAAGACCGACTCGCAAACAGAAAAGAAAAGCCCTAAAAAAACAACTACAATACATCAAAAGAAATCTCGGTCATATCGACCAGTTAATCGAATCAGGAGGCTCACTCTTGTGTCTGAAAAATAGGCAATATAAAACTTTGTTAGTGGTGAAAGAAGTCTATCGGCAACAGTTAGAGTTGTTTCAAAAGAATCAACAAAGTATTGAAGACCGAATCGTTAGTTTAAGCCAACCCCAGCTCCGTCCAATCGTGAGAGGGAAAGCGGGAAAACCCGTAGAGAGGCGAGCTAAACTATCAGCGAGCTGCTTTGAGGGATATGTATTTGTAGACCGAATCAGTTGGGATAACTTTAACGAATCAGGAGACTTAAAAACTCAAATAGAAGCATATCGAAGCTTCACGGGATATTATCCCGAATCAGTTCATGTGGATAAAATTTATCGAACCCGCGACAATCGAGCTTGGTGCAAAGAAAGAGGAATTAGAATCAGTGGGCCACCATTAGGAAGACCCCCAGCTCACGTGAGTCCAGAAAAAAAGAAGCAAGCGGCATATGATGAGAGAATTCGCAGTTCAATTGAGGGAAAGTTCGGTCAAGGCAAGCGAAGATTCAGCCTCTCTTTGGTGATGACAAAACTAGAAAATACCTCTCGAACTTCCATCGCAATTTCTTTTTTAGTCATGAATTTGACTGCTGGATTGAGACAGCTTCTCAGTCTTTTTTTGTGCTTATTTTCTCTGAGAACAACTCAAATGAGCCGTTTCATAACTTCAAGTTATGTCCGAGCTAGCGTTCGACAACTCAAGCTAAACGCTCGTCGGGGGATTGAATCTGCGCTCGATCGATATTGAGGTTTCTCCGACTTATTCAGCAAGCCCTACATAGCGAGTAAGGATTCAGGTATCTGAAACGTAGTCACAGAAAGACTTATAGAATTCAATCCTTCGCTCAATCAACAGCTTAATTCTCAATACTGTACTTTAGACTAAATAAAGATGAGAACGGTGGCTTTGAGAAGAACTAAAGCCACCGCGCCGGGAGAGAAT
>NZ_JAUBSH010000190.1:0-2227 GCF_036704705.1 Microcoleus sp. K1-B1
TTACCCTATCTTTTTTCATGCTATTTGTCTAGAGTTGCCGGATTGTATGACTTTCAGGCGACCTGTAGCCCCGTCAGGGAGCGTAGAGAATCATAGTTAATGGAGAAAAGGGGCTTGCGCCGTGGTTCGATAGTTTTAGCGAAAAACAAATCCACGTAAAATAATGGCTACACCCCCACTCTATCGTCAACTACTCGGACAACTTGGTCAATGGATTGTCCCCAAAGATTTTCGCCATCTGAAGAACTGTGCAGAGATTGTAGCAGCAATATTAGAATCGGAAAGTGCTTGCGCTTCCCACTGGATTCCTTACCTCAGCCATCGGGACTGCCAAGCCCGTAGCCATATGGAGCGACTTAGCTACTTCATGAATAATCCAGCAATTAGCGCTAAGCAGTGTTGTATGTGCCATTGATTAAACAATTTCTCAAAGAATGGACAGGGCAAGAACTAATTCTAGTCATAGATACCAGTATGTTTTGGGACACTTATTGCCTGATTGAAGTATGTGTGGCGTGGGGCGGTCGCTCTATCACTCTGGCTCAAACTGTGATTAAACATGGTAGTTCTACAATTAGTTTCGAGCAATATCTACCCGTGTTAGAAGCAGCTAAATCTCGACTACCAACAGACGCAAAGCCAACTTTACTGGCTGACAGAGGGTTTGAACATGGAGAGCTGATGCGGTGGCTCACAGCACAGCAGTGGAACTGGGGCATTAGAGTCAAATCTCATCTCCAAATCACCTTGGCTAATCAGGGTAAGAGCATCTTAATCAGGCTTGACACAAGCATTTGAGAATCTGCATCATATAGTCATCATTCATCGCCGCTCGTTTCTTTTTTTGTCGCACACTACGCTCCTTGAGTCGTTTCTTGATTGATGGCATTAAGTGCCATTCGTCTTAGAAGAGCCAAGTTCTGAGGGCTGTTTAACGACCGAATGCGGCATTGGTCTTCATTAAAAGTGACATCTAAAGTCCAATGAACTTGGTTTTCAATACCCCAATGTTGACGAATTACACGACCATTAAGCTGAGCATCCACTGGTAAAGAACTTAGGTAAAACTGTACCTCTTGAGTCGTTTTGTTCCAAAGATGACGGACTCGTTCTACAAAAACAATCGTCTGAATATCTGTCCATTGTTCTTGTTTATAAAGCCCTCCTAATGCCGCCACGGACACCGCCCAAACTTTTCTAATTTCGACGCGATGATGTCCCTTTTTCGTTCGAGAATCCTGACTAACTTCAATTCCCTCAAACTCTTGAGCTTTCGCCATCTCAAACCAGGTTTTAACTTGGTTATAAAGAGTTGGATGATTACTTTTTAAAGTGACTACATAATCGGCTTTTTTCTGACGAATCAACCGAACAATCTCGGTTTGTGTCCCCATCGCATCAATCGTAATAATGGCTCCGGTGATGTCAATTAATTCCAATAATGCCGGGATCGCTGTGATTTCATTTGAATGGTCTTCAACTTTGACTTGTCCCAAGACTAACCGATGTTCACTCGCCCACGCCGTCACTAAATGTAAATTTTTTACCCCTTTTTGTCGGTCATAAGATCCTCTCAGACTTTTTCCATCAATCGGGATCACTTCTTGGCTAATTGAACCGATTAATTGGTTGAGCCATGTTCGCAATTTTTGCTCTAACATTTTGGGGTCTAACTTTTCAAAGACCCGACGGAATGTATCATCACTCGGGATGCCATTGGGTAATTTTAAAAACTTTTGTAACCAGGTAAGCTTACTGATTCCATAATTTTCCATGTCTTCCCACCCATCCGCTCCGGCTATGACCGCTAAAAGGGCAATGACGAGAATGTCTTTGAGTAAATGTTGTTTGGTTCGCTCCACCAAGAGTGTCTGGTACGTCATCAAAATAATTTGAAAAGCCAGTTTGTAAATCTTCGATAGAGATGGGCTTTGGCTTGTTGAGTTCTTCGGATTTTTCCGCTCGCGCAAGAGGGAGCGAACCCTTTACTCATAACCATAAACTTTTCCTTACCTTGATGACTTAGCTTTTGAGGCATTATAGAACCGTTACTGACGAGCGGGCTACCCTGTATATTTTGTTGGTTTTGTCAAGTACAATTTATACCAAATTAGATGAGCTTACCCTGCTTGGCTAATGGCAAGACACAATAGACCTCTTGCAAAATAATTTTATGCTATAATTAAGGGTTTGGCTTAAGCGGAGCAGATTGGAGGTTATATCAGCA
>NZ_JAUBSH010000191.1:0-1998 GCF_036704705.1 Microcoleus sp. K1-B1
ATGCTTTATATTCTATCATGCTCTTCGTATTTGTGAACCTTCTTTTTTGCTGTTACCCCTATTTATTGAGCGGATACGATTAAAGCGCGATCGATTACGGTGGCTAGCGGTTGAGGAATCGAGGAAGTGCGATCGGCAATAGGAACCGCATCATTATCCAGCACAGCACGAAACGGGTCTAATCCCACAAAATTGCGAGGCGAATATCCCGTAATCATCACATACAAACAAGCCGCCGCCGCCCAAACATCAACCTCCGGCTTAGCATATTTATAATCAAGCACTTGCTGTCGCGGCATAAAATACGGCGTACCAACAGCATTACCAGTCATCGTTTGGCCGCTTAAACCCGCTTGATCGAAAGCTTTTGCTAACCCATAATCCCCAATCTTAGCAACTTGTTTCCCTCCCACATTCGCTAGAAAAATATTCCCCGGCTTCAAATCCCGGTGAATCAAACCCCGTCCTTTAGCAAAACTACCATCAGCCAATTTCACATTCGGAATTTCCGCATTGTGCGTATAAGTCAAACCATCTAAAACTTGCAAAATAATAGCCACAGCTTCACCAATCGGCAAAGTGCTAACACCGCGTTTTGCCATCAAATCAACAACACTACCACCCTCGCAGTATTCCATCGTAAAAAAGAAGGTTTCATCCGCATAACCAGACTCTTTTAATCCTACCACATTGGGATGTTTTAAAGATTTCGTATTTTCAATTTCCCGCAAAAACCAATTCACAGCCCGCTGATTCGCAGCAACTTTTGGTAACATCACTTTCAGGGCGACTTCTTCATTTGTTTGTTTATGTCGCGCCAAATAAACCAAACTAAAACCACCCTTCCCCAACTCCTTCAGCAAAACATAATCTCCCAGAACTCCAATATTAGTTTTACCACCCACAGCTTTGAACAGAAAAGCTTTCAGCATTTCCCACAGATTGGCTTGATTTGAGGGAATGATTGGGGGTGATTGTTGTTGGAGATTTTTGGCTATTTCCGGGTCAAGGGCAACAGCAACTCGAAAAGAAGTATCGCTGAGTGTAAATTCATCTCCCCCCTGCAAGTCGTATTCTGGAAATTGAATTTGAGCAGCTTCTTCGGGAGTTTGATGGGATTCTCGCTGACCGATTTTTTCACCGTTTACAAAAGTCCCATTTTTGCTACCAAAATCTCGCACGCGGATATCGGGAGGATTGATATCTAGCAAACAGTGATAGCGGGAGATGGTGCGGTGTTTGTCGTCGTCGGGAATTTTGGGATAGCAATCTTTGGCGCGCCCGATAATGCAAGTAGTGCGGGTGTCAAAGGTGAATTCTTGGCCTTTGAGATTGCCTGCGGTGATAGTGAGGGTAACTTTTGAAGTCATATGTATTAGAAATTTTGGATTATTCAATTTTAGATTTTGGATGCTCGAAACTCTTGCTCCCCACCCTTAACAAAGAGCTAACTCTTGCTCCCCCCCTTACCAAGGGGGGGCTGGGGGGGGTAAAACACCCGATGTTCTCAACGATTTAATCCCCTCCACAATCACCTCTAAAACCCCATCCAAATTATGATAAACATCATCATTCGTAAACCTCAAAAAATTAATCCTTGCCGACTCAATAAACTCTTGCCTTTCTGCATCATATTCTACAGCGCCATCCACAAAATGGCTATCACCATCAACTTCTAGTGCTAATTTGATTTCTGGTGAATAAAAGTCGATCGCAAATGCTGCTACACTGTATTGTCTGCGAAATTTACAATTTTCAAGCTGTCTGTTTCTGATCCGTTTCCATAACTCCTTTTCAGCTTCCGTCATTTCTCTGCGAAGCTTCTGCCGCTTGAATTTTTCTGAGCTTCTGTTGTAGAGTTTTGTCATTGTTATATAGGATTTTATTGTTGGTTGCTGGTATTTTAACCCCCCCCAGCCCCCCCCTGACAGGTGTAGGTTTTTTACGACTGGGTAGTATAAAGTCAATTAAACCAGGCGAAAATAAGGGTGATTCAAC
>NZ_JAUBSH010000192.1:0-1984 GCF_036704705.1 Microcoleus sp. K1-B1
CCAGCTTGGGCTTGCTGGGCTGATTGTTGGGAAGCAGCACCCAACTCATCCATTGTGATTGTAGTTTGATTTACAGAACTCGATTGCTGTGCGGCTGTGCGTTCCTGCTGTTCAACTGTGGCCGCAATCTCCGTGGAAGAACTGGCGATCGTATTTGCTACCTCATTGATTGGTCGGATAATTTTAGCAAAAATAAATAATACAATAAATGAACCAAATACTACAGCAACAACCGTACCTCCTATAGAAACAGTCGTCGCTAATTGCTCCGAATGTTTTGCTATTTTTGTTCTTTGAACCAGTAGATTATCTTCTACATTAAGCATTTCTGCCAGCTTATCCCTGAGTTCATCCATCAATATCTTGCCTTTACCTGAAAGCACCAAGGCTCTTAGCTCTGGTTCTTTCCCAGCCCTTTTCAGGGATATAGTTTCCGCTAATTCATCGAGTTTTTGCTGACCCAAATTTTCAACTTTCTCCAAAGTTTTAACTTGTTCAGGGATATCTTTTATTAACTTTCTTGTCTCATTTACTTTTGTATAAAAGCCTAATTGACCCTTTTTATAAGGTTCTAAAAATTCCTCCTTACCAGTGAAGATAAAGCCCCGCTGCCCTGTTTCAGCATCCAATAAATCTTTTTCTAGGGCTTGCAAATTTGTCTTGACTACATAAGTGTGCGTTTGCCACTCAATAGCTTCGGCTAAATTATCCATACTAAATTTAGTGGCCAATCCGGTGCTAATCATTAACAAAAAAATGGAGCCGAAGCCCAAAGGAACTACTTTACTAAGCCGAATAATATTTTGCCACATTTCACTTTATACTCCTTGATTCGTTGTTGAGTTTTGTGGGGCAAGTTGCAGCGTCAATAATTTCCTGATGGTTTTCACCAAAGTAGTTATTTAATCCCTGATACTAATTCATAATTAATGCCCGTTTTTTCGTGAAAAAAACTTCCAGTGCTTCTTTTTGCTTTCCTTGCTTTACTAACTCAACCATTGACGCAGACTGATCAACAAAAATCTGACCAAACTTAATGTCGAGCAAGCGATGCAGGTCAAGCCTTGAGGATTAAGGGTTGTTTTGCCTGCTTTGATTTTGCATAAATCCTGTTTATTCGATTGTAGCGGGAAAGTGAAGAACGAAACCCAAACATCGTCAAATTCTCTCCCCCACTCTTTTTCTTTCCCACTATTGATTGGGGTTCAAGTCGATCGCAGAGCGTGTTAAAACCTAGTTAAGCGACCATATTCCAAACTTATAGAAATAGTAGTGACGCTGGTGCTGGGTTCGGCGCTGTTAGTCCAAGCAATGCGGTTCGGGCGGGTGTTAGTTCGATCATCCGTTACAGAAGAGGATTTGTTTAAGGGCAGAAATTCCCTCGCCCTGGCTGTCGCGATGCCATCGCCTGCGATCGTTGTGACTTGGATGCCGCAGGTTTGACAAGCTGGGAGGGCTGCCCGATCAATTCATGACCGAAAGCATCCAGGATACAAGCCCCCAGATTCATCCGTCCAGAAATAAAAAACCTGTATCCGATGAAACTTGCCGAACGTATTTATCTCGCGCAAGTCAATGCTTGAATCTAAAATCTAAAATCTAAAATCTAAAATCGATTGACTCAATGCTATCAATTGCTAGTCTGCTATCCCAAAATACTGAGTACCCTTTAGACAATTGAATTGAGATTGTGGGCTGCATCGTTCAATTGTTGAGTGCCTACTTTGGTTTGAGTAATACCACTAGCTGTTTCTTTTGCAGATAGGTTGAGGCTGTTCATAGTATCCACTACTTGTTTAATAGCAACTGCTTGTTGTTGAGCAGTTAGAGAAATTTGTTGATTGTTCAATACCACATTGTTAACAGCATTTGCTACTTCCGAGAAAGCTGCTGCCGTTTCTTGACTGATTTTGGTTCCTTCTTCTACTGTTTTAGTACCTTCCTTTGTCACCGTTACGGTGGAATTTATCGCATTCTTGATATC
>NZ_JAUBSH010000193.1:0-1949 GCF_036704705.1 Microcoleus sp. K1-B1
TTTTTGAGCAACAGCTTGCCTTCTGCTAAAAGGCTGCTACTTTTAGCTGCACTGATTTTTTAGTCTAAACTACAGTTCTTAATTACCGATGCACAAAACGGTCATTATATGTGGATGAATCTGGGCTGGCAAAAGGGAGAACGCATTACCGGGATGACTGTCTACGTTAGGATTCGGGATGGCAAATTCTGGATTGAGGAAGACTGGACAGAAGATGGAATTGCAACAGATTTAGTGCGTGCAGGGGTTCCTAAAGAAGATATTGTATTGGCATTTCACGAGCCTGGAATGCGGCAGTACACGGATTTTGCAGTAGCTTCCTAGCGCTATCAAATATATTTTATAGGAGGAGACATGAATCCCCATAAGTTAGAAACAAAATTTGTAGTGTGGATCAACAATCAAGACTATCCAGCATCATTGGAAGTACGAAAAATCTACCAAATAATCCCGGATAATCGCGCTGGGGAACATCAATTGATCCGAGTGATTGATGAATCTGGCGAAGATTATTTGTATCCAGTTTCATATTTTGTACCCATCACATTGCCGCAAGCTGTAGCAGCCGTATTTGCCTAGTGTAAGTTCATCATTACAACAGAAGTAGAGGAAATAGAAATTTTACCAACTATAATTGAATTAATCTAAAATCCAAAATCTAAAATCCAAAATCGATAGATGGCTTACAGTAACTTTTCCCTCAGTGACTTAATCAAACAATTCGGCTTCACTCTCAAAGACAAAAACAACTTATTTGTCAATATCCCCGAAGTCGGATACAGCGAATATCTAGATTTCACCCTCAATTACAACCTCCGAATAGCCAGCGAAATCAACACAGAGAAAGCTCGTTCTGAAATGATTATCACCCCAATCTTACTAGAATTGAGGAGAATGCTAGACGATAAAATTAGCTTGTTTTCCGGTAAAGAGTTTAACGTAGACATAGAAAAAGGGCTGAATGGTGCTTGTGATTTTTTAATCAGCCTGTCTGAGTCTCAAATTGTAATTATGGCACCAGTCATTGCGATTGTTGAAGCTAAGAAAGAAGACTTAATCGGCGGTTTGGGGCAGTGTGCAGCCGAGATGTATGCAGCGCAATTGTTTAATCAAAAAGAAGGCAATCAAATTCCCATAATTTATGGTGTGATGACATCGGGCACTGTTTGGAGATTTCTTAAGTTAGAAGGTAATGCTTTAGATGTTGATGTTGCTGAGTATTACATTAAAGATGTAGGGAAAATTTTAGGGATTTTATCAAGTTTGCTGAAAGGAATGGCTTGATTGATAATGAGAACCAGACTTACGCACTCCGACCAAAGAAACCGGGTTTTTATTGAATCTTTCGGCTGGAACCACATATTGACGTAAAAAACCCGGTTTCTGAACCCCCATGCGTCCTGGACTATAGCTGTTTGTGTTATGATATATTGAAAAAGCAGATTTTTACTGAGAGGTGAATCAATGACAACATTAACATTCACATTAACTGACGATCAAGTAATTGAATTAGCTCAAGAATTACCCGATCGCAAAAAACACGAATTATTAAAACTATTGCTGATGCAGCCTTGGGAATCTTGGGCAAAGTTAACTCATGATGGCCCAGAAAAAGCGCGACAGGCTGCTGCCCAAAGGGGGAAAGACTGGGATGGAATGACAGAGGATGAACGGGAAGAATTCATTGATGAATTATTGCATGAGGACTAATGCTAAACAACCTAGTTGTATTTGATACAAACATCCTCATCTCTGCCGTTCTCTCACCTAATATAATAGTAGACAATCTGCAAAAAAAACTGATACAGAAACTCTTAGTCCCTCGATTAACAAAGGGCTAACTCTTGCTCCCCCCCTTACCAAGGGGGGGCTGGCTGACAGGTGTAGGTTTTTTACAACTAGGAGGAGTTACAAGCATAAAAGGCATCCACAGGAGTGTGAGGGAAGGA
>NZ_JAUBSH010000194.1:0-1864 GCF_036704705.1 Microcoleus sp. K1-B1
GACCTATCTTTTTTTACCACAAGTTGGTCAACACCTCACTCTATCTCGGTTGCGGCGGAGTTGTCACCCCGCCAGCTCCTCGACTTAAATTAGCTCCTTCTAAATCAGCTTTGTGGAAGTTGCAGCCAATGGCGCGAATGCTGTGCAAGTCAGCTTGATGCAATTTGGCACTGGCGAAGTTTGCACTTTCGGCGCGAGCCAAACTCAGCACCGCCCAACTGAGGTTAACTTGGCTACAATTAGCCTGTGTTAAGTTGGCTTTCGAGAGGTTTGTTCCTTCTAAATTAGCTTTCCACAGTACCGCACCTTGAAAGTTAATTTCTGAGAGATTCATGCCACTTAAATCGACTGCTGTAAGATTCGTGTAGCTGAAATCCCTTTGTCCTCGATCGTATTCGTCGCGAAACTGCGCGGTGTTCATTTGTTTGCGGTTGGAAGTTGCGTCAAAGAATGGCATCATGGCTGTTTTCCTGAGTTATGTCGAGTTTGTTGAGTGGGCAGCCGCTCTTGGAATTGGAGAGCGGCTAAAGGTGAGAAGTTATCGGTATGATTTGGGAGTCACGAACTTTTTACCGCCTGCAATTTTGCGCTGGAGTGCTTGCTGGAGGAAGTTGCCTAACAAGTCAGCGGCACTGGGGGCAAATTCCAGATATTTGTGCAGTCGGTGGAAGTTGCCGATTTTGCCTTCTGCCGGCACGAATTCTTCGATCAGTTCGCGAATTCGCAGGTGTTCCGCAAGGTACTGGCGGATGTATTTGAGGTCGTTGATAGATTTGCGAAGGTCTTCGGCCTCTATTTCTTCTGGGCTCGATCGCGATTTCCAAAACCGGAACTGTCGTTGAAGGGTGTGCTGTTCGGCGGTATCGAGCAGGTATTCTGCGGCTTTGAGGAAGCGCTGAGTTTCTTCCCGGATGCCCGATCTCACTTGTTGTTCGATGTCGTCTGTGAGGTGTTTCTGGGCGAGTGCATCCGCCAATGTATTTAGCAGAATTTGAATTTTCCCAGAAGCTGTCAGAATGTCAGCTTGTGCGAGTTCCAGCTTTTCGAGGAGAATGTCGCAGTGATTTGGGAGGATTTGTGCTCCCTCAGAGGCATTTTCAACTGCGTAAACTTGGTCTAGGAACTGTACCAACTCTGGGTAGTCAATGCGTCCGGTTTGCTGGACTTCAGCGATATAGAGGCTTAGCAGGCGGGTTTTGTACTCTGATTCTGATGTAGATGGCTCCGGCTGCACAACCGGGGGCAGCGGTTCAGAGTCTGGAACTAAGGAGATGCGGGTTTTGGCGGAGCTGGGGTGTTGTGAGTTGAGCATTTTAACCTCTTGGGTGATGGGGCGATCGCTAATTTCTTGGGTTAGGGGCGCGGGTTTGGAAGCTGCCGCGCACCCTGCAATTAGTTGAGATGGCTGTCGCTGTCAGAGTGGGGGCGGATGTCAGCCACGGTTTCTGCCTGCGCTGTCAGTTCCCGGCGACGCGCTTCCAGCCAGAAGTCTCTCTGAAGCTTGACTGTATCGCTGAAGGATTTTGCGGTATCCTCGCGGAAAGCAAGGGCGATCGTCATCGCGCAAGCATAGCCGCTAGTAATCACTGACAGCAGCAGCATGAATAAGGGGAAACCCATTCCTGCGATGTCGCCACTCAGGAGTTTGTTGGTGCAACTGAGGATTGCCATTCGTGTTGCTTCAATCCCGGAGGCAATTTCACCCGCTGGGGTAAAGTGTTGTTGATAAAGTAAGGGCATTTCTTGTTTGAGAAAGGCAAGATCGTTACCCATTTGGAGACGGATTACTAGGGCGTCGGTTCAGTATTAGGAGTTGACAAAAAAAGGAATTTATGAAATTAGCCAGTGCATGAGTTCGACTCTA
>NZ_JAUBSH010000195.1:0-1779 GCF_036704705.1 Microcoleus sp. K1-B1
GACCTATCTTTTTTTACCACAAGTTGGTCAACACCTCACTCTATCTCGGTTGCGGCGGAGTTGTCACCCCGCCAGGTAATATGCTTATACCAAGTCTCAATTTTTGTGGAATAATCTTTCCTATATCTGTTACCAATGTTAATAACGACAACATCATCTCTGTAGTAATCTCTATCTTCCAAGGTAAATTTATCTTGCCACTCATAGTCAAAACGGCCTATTCCTGTTTCACCCCAGCGTTCAACAATAGTTTGGCAAGTATCGACGAGTCTAAGTGCCAGATCATTCTGCCACTGGACATGGGGATTGAATATATCAACATTTTTCCATTGCTCTAATGACATTTGATTGTCTCTTGTTTTATGTGTGTATTTATGCAAAATGGGTTGAGGCAGGATGACTAAAGCAAACATTTACGGTGGCCCATCAGTATCAATAGAAGTTTCTTGCTTGCAGTCATAGCATTTGTAAGTTACCCTTTCAGTGTACAGATTAATCTTTCTTGAACTGACAAATCCCATTTTGGTACTCCCACAATGCTCGCATACGGGGCCACCAACCTCATTTCTTTTTCCCATATTAGGCGTTTCCTTTACTTACCTTAAGCAATAGGATAGTACAATTATTAGTTTGCCAATGTCGGAAATGTCGGGACTTTTCCTAGACAAGCCGATCGCAAATGTCGGAATCTTGTCGGAAATGTCGGAATCTTGTCGGAAATGTCGGAAAGATCGGATATAATACGACAAATCCCCGCACACGACAGACCTATGGAAATCACAGAAGTCTTAAAACTCGCCGACGAACTAATCTTCGCCAAGACGGGAGAACATATAGACTATCTGCAAAAAGCTATTCTTGAAGGGACCTTACAAGGTCGGACATACCCAGAAATTGCTGAAGCGACTCATTCCAGTGAAGGCCATACTAGAGATATCGGTTCAAAATTATGGCAAATACTCTCAGAGGGATTCGGAGAAGAGATTACTAAAAGAAATTTTAGAGCGATATTAAAAAAGGGTGAATTTTGCAATTTTTCACCAGTTATCGGTAGAGATAATGTAACAGTTAATAATAATCTCAATATTTGTCAAAAAAGGGCGAGAAGTCCAACAGAACCGCAAAACTCCCAACCAACTTCTAAACAACCCCACATAGACTTAGGCGACTCACCCGAAATCTTCACCTTTTTCGATCGCACTTCTGAACTTTCCACCCTCGAAAACTGGATAACACAGAAACACACTCGCCTCATCGCACTCCTGGGAATCAGCGGCATCGGCAAAACAACCCTCTCCCTAAGCCTAATCGATCGCATCAAAACCCAATTCGATTACGTCATCTATCGCAGCCTCCGCTTTTCCCCAACCCTCGATGCAACCCTCACCAACCTGCTGCAAATCTTTTCCCAACAATCAGAAATTCCCCAAAACATCGAAACCAAAATTTCCCAAATTCTCGATTACCTGCGAAAAAACCGATGTCTGATTGTCCTCGATGACGTGCAGATGCTTTTGGGCAGCGGACAACTAGCGGGACAATATAAAACTGGATATGAAGATTATCAGTTATTTTTTAAACTAATTGCCGAAGTTTGTCATCAAAGTTGTTTGATATTGAATAGTTGGGAAAAACCCAGAGAAATTGCCAGATTATCAAAAGATAATCATCCCGTGCGATGTTTTTTATTGGGAAGTTTAGGAATAAGTAGGTCGGCGCAAAAAAACCGAACTATGTTAAGATAAGTAAACAAAAAGAATATATCTACTGAGGTAACTC
>NZ_JAUBSH010000196.1:0-1748 GCF_036704705.1 Microcoleus sp. K1-B1
CCAGCCCCCGAACCAACACCCGAACCAACACCCGCCCCGCAAGCAACCCCCATATTCAACCCAGTAGCCGAACCCGATACCAGTTGCGGTTGCGACCCCCTACCCCAGCCCCCTCTGATCACATTTATCCCCCCCCAGCCAGAGCCCATACTCAACTTCGACTCCAACGCCGCCCAACTCATCAACATCCAAAACACCAGCATCGGAACAGAGAGAAACGATTCCTTAACAGGAAACGAAACCAACCAACTATTTCTCTCCCTCCGTGGCGACGACACAGTATTAGGTGAAGGCGGCAGCGATCTCATCTTCAGCGAACAACAGCGAGACTTCATCGCAGCAGGTAGAAGCAACGACATCGTTTACGGCGGCAAACACACCGATGCCGTATTTGGAGGCAAAGACAACGATCGCATTTTTGGTGATCGCAACTCCGACACATTGTACGGCGATCGCGGTGCAGACACCATCGTCGGCGACAACGGCAACAACATCGACTTAACCGACAACGACAGCGACCTAATTTTCGGCGGTGATTCCGGCGACGCCATTTCAGGCACTCAAGGCAGCGACACCATTTACTCCGGCAAAGGCCCTGACATCGCTTACGGTGGCATCGACAACGACCAGATTTGGGGTGACAAAGGCCCCGACACCCTGACCGGCGACAACGGAGACGACTCTCTGTTTGGTGGGGTACTCAACTCCTTAGACAGCGACCCCGACGGCTTCGATTTGCTGACAGGAGGCTCGGGCAACGACTTACTTCACGGCCAAGAACAAGAGGACACCTTGCGAGGTGGCAACGGACGGGATTTGCTGTTTGGAGGCAAAGCGGGCGATCGTATTTTTGGCGAAACTGACTCGGATACTCTCTACGGCAATCAAGGTTCCGACACCATCATCGGCGACTACGGTACTCAATCAGGCAGCACAATTGCGACTGATGAAGCGGACTTAATTTTCGGTAACGACACCGGCGATATCATCGGCGGTGGCAGCGGTAACGATAGCATTTTTGCCGGCAAAGGTAATGACTTAGTTTACGGTGGCAAAGACAATGACCGGATTTGGGGCGAACTCGGTGCCGATACCATTGTCGGGGATGAGGGGGATGATTCGCTTTATGGTAGTTTGCAAAACGAGTTAGTGTCCGATGTGGATGGCCGCGACTTGCTATTTGGAGGAGATGGAAATGATTTTCAGGGTGGGGGTGAGAGTTCCGATTCTTTGAGTGGGGGTTCTGGTAACGATACGCTTCGTGGAGGTAAGGATGATGATGTAGTACAAGGAGATGCTGGGGAGGATTTGATTTACGGCGATGATGGCAGCGATATTTTGTGTGGCGATGAAGGTAATGATACCATTAGTGGCGATCGCGGGCAAAATGAACGAGGCGCTGTGGGTGAAAACGGTCAGCAAGACTGTATTACTGGTGGTAGTGGCGATGATTTGTTATATGGCAATGAAGGTCAAGATACTCTCAATGGTGATGAGGGTAATGACACTATTTACGGTGGGAAAGATAGCGATATTCTCAATGGGGGTGCAGGGGATGACTGGCTGTTTGGGGATGGGGGAGATGATACTTTGATTGGGGGTATTGGCAATGATCACTTTGTGTTAAGCGCTAATAGTGGTATTGATACAGTGCTCAATTTTTCTGTAGGAACTGATAAGTTTGTCCTGGCGGGTGGTTTGAGTTTTGAGAGTTTGCAAATTAACTCGATGGCGAATGGCACGCTGCT
>NZ_JAUBSH010000197.1:0-1721 GCF_036704705.1 Microcoleus sp. K1-B1
TGTTTTTACATTTTACATAATTCTTGCATATTACTTTTATAAGTATTTCTACTTATTGCATAATTGAGATGCTCCCGGTGGGTTTGCCTGTGGGCGAAGAAGGCTGCTATTTTGTGAATGAAAAATGGGATGAAGATTCGGAAGTTTCCGTTGTCGATTACAACCGCCCGCCGAAGACTCAGCCCGGATTGTGGTGTAAGTGGATTCCTACGGCTGACGGCGGGGGGATTCAGTGGAGCGGCGCGGAAAAGTTTTATGATTATGTCGAATGGTTGCAGTATATTATTAACAATTTTCTTGAACATTGGGGTTATGTTTTAAATGGCGAAGTGAATTGGCAGGGGGAAAGGGAAGAAGATATAGGTACGATCGTAGTTGCCAGAAATCTGATTATTTTGCCAGAAGGTGCACAGGAATTGTTGAGGTATGCGGTGTCGCCGGTATCGGTGCCAAAGTTTGTTTGGGATTGTTTGAAGGCGGTGCAAGCGGCGGGAGTTAGCCTGACAATTTGGTATGAGGTAGTCGATCGATCTGTGGAGTTGGGACATGGGGAAGCAGCGCTTGGGATTAAGCCTAATATTGAGAAGTATTTTGATGGTTTGAACCGGGGTTTTGAGTTTGAGGGGAATCTAATTGAGACGACAGATTTGGGATTGTGAGCCGTAGTTTCGATTTGTGGATGATGCGGCTATAATTGTGACTAGGAGCAAATGAGGATTTACTATGACGGCATTAACAGAAATCCGCGAAGAATTAGCTGAGGACAAAGTTGAGGAAAAAGTACAGATTTATTACTCTCCCGAAGAGTATTTAATGCTGGAAAAGGGGGCAAAATTTAGAAGCGAATATCAGGATGGCAAGATAATTCCTATGACAGGCGGAACACCGAATCACAATCAAATAGCTGGCAATTTTTATGGGACATTAAATTTTGCTACCAAAGGAGAACCGTACCGGGTATTTATAAACGATTTGCGTTTGTGGATACCGTCGAAGCGGGTTTATACTTATCCTGATGTGATGTTGGTTGCGGGGAAGTTGGAGTTTGCTGAAGGTAGGAAAGATACGATTACTAATGCGGTGATGGTGGCTGAGGTTTTATCGGAATCGACGGCGGATTATGACAGAGGTGGCAAGTTTAAACTTTTTCGCACGATTCCTACTTTTCGAGAGTATGTTTTGATAGATCAATACGAGATGCACGTTGAACAGTTTGTGAAGACGGATGATAATAAGTGGGTTTTGTCTGAGTATGATGGTGCTGATGCGGTGTTGAAATTGAGTTGCGTGGAGTTTGAGATGCGGTTAGCTGATATTTACGAGCGCGTGGATTTTGAATCTGAGTCAGAGGAGCGATCGCCCTAAAACAATTTGATTAAGTAATATTATGTGCGACCAATTGACCATAGTTCTTGTAGATACTGTCTTGACCTGTCAAGGGGTAGCAAGTAAATAATTGGGGTCGAAAGGCTTTTGGGACTTTAAAATACCAAAAGCCAAATGCACCAATTTCCGCATCAAAGCACCAATTACCTGCATCTTGACCTTACCGCGCCCCAATAATCGTTCGCTCATAGCTTTGAGTAACGGGTTGTGACGCATCGCTACTACTGCTGGCATATACAACGCTTTTCGCAGTCGGACATTAAGTAGGTAGGCGGGAAAAAACCAATCTATGTAACAAAATATTAAGTTACCTAATTGGAGTTAAACTTAAGACG
>NZ_JAUBSH010000198.1:0-1692 GCF_036704705.1 Microcoleus sp. K1-B1
TGCTTTATATTCTATCATGCTCTTCGTATTTGTGAACCTTCTTTTTTGCTGTTACCCCTATTTATTGAGCGGATACCACCGTGAGATATTAGGTTTTAACACACTCATTACCCCAAATAAGAAGTCAAGTAAGGCTCACCAAGAGGAAATCGGAAGAATCATCAAAAAACATATCTCATCGCCACAATCGGCGTTAATTAGAGACTTAAACCCTGTCATAAGGGGATGGACTTCTTTTTATACAAACTCCGACGCTAAAACCGTTGGAGAACTAGCTAAACAAGATAACCTCACATACCTGAAACTTCGACGTTGGGCAAAACGCCGTTGTGGAAACATCAATGCAGGACATCAACTGTATTGGCATTCTATTGGCGGTGATAACTGGGCATTCTCAACCAGAGAAGAGGGAGCGAACCCTATAAGGTTACTAAAGCATAGAGAATTCGAGTGTAGCAGCACCGACTATGTGAAAGTTAAAGGAGATAAAAGTCCTTACGATGACGACCTAGTTTATTGGAGTTCCAGAATGGGGAAGAATCCTGATTTGCCAAGTAGGGTATCAAAACTCCTGAAATGGCAGAAAGGGAAATGCCCTCATTGCGAATTTATTTTCAGAAATGAAGATGTAATGGAAGTTGACCATATCGTCCCCAGAGCCATTGGAGGCAAGGATGAGTACAAAAATCTTCAACTATTGCATCGGCATTGTCACGATGTTAAAACTAAAGCCGACCTGGAATTAATTAGGAAACATAACCTGGAATTCGTATCTTCAGGAAAGAAACCTCAAACAAGTCGGAAGAAAGGGAAGCCCTCAAATGACAAGAGGACACCCGAGTAGCCGTGTGAAGCGAAAGTTTCACGCACGGTTCCGAATGGGAGGGAGAAGATGGTAACATCTTCTTTCGACCCTACCTGACTACTGGATTTTAGGCTGGCATGGTGCCTCAGCTCCGAGATTATCAATTGATAGATACAATCACTCTATCTGACGCACGCTACATCAATTCGGGATCGCCAACTTAAAATCACTTTTTCTCCTTGGTCAATGTTTTTGAATCGCTCCTAACAACTAATGACTAATGACTTCGTTATTTCAAAAATCTAAACAGGTAAAATTATGTCACAAAAAAATGAAACTGCTGTTCTGATATTATCGCTCCTAATTACGATCGCGCTAGCCGGTGCAGGTATTTGGTGGCTGAGAAGCCGAGGCGGCATCAATCTCGGAGGTTCATCACCCCAAAATCAGACATTTCCCAAATCTCCGACGGGGAATTCGCCGCAATCAGAGCAGGAAATTGGGCAGCGTCTGAGTGCCGGACAAAAACTGTTAATTCCACAGCAAGCCACACCAACCAAACAAGCAGCAGTACAGGCGATCGCATCTGGCAACTATAACGCAGCTATTTCCGATTTACAAGCTTCGCTGAAAACCAATCGCAACGATCCAGAAGCCTTAATTTACCTCAACAACGCCCGCATCGGATCTCAAAAATCCTACACAATTGCCGCCGCAGTTCCCATTGGCAGCGATATCAATGCTGCTCTAGAAATTATGCGGGGCGTAGCTCAAGCTCAAAATGAAATCAACCAAAGCGGCGGCATTAGCGGTAAGTAGGTAGGCGGGAAAAAACCAATCTATGTAACAAAATATTAAGTTACCTAATTGGAGTTAAACTTAAGACG
>NZ_JAUBSH010000199.1:0-1591 GCF_036704705.1 Microcoleus sp. K1-B1
CATCTTTATTTGACGATTTTACTAGCTTTTTCATTTTAACTCTTTTTTGACACATTCGCAAAAGTGAGATGCACCCCATTGTATTAACCCTCAACCAGAAATGTTTGTGTAAATTTATCTATATTAACTCAAGTTGCTAGTTATTGTAAAAACAAAGAAGGTTGAAAAATGATATAAGTATTCAGAGCGATCTAGAGCAAGTCAAAAGCCGATCGCCAAAAGATGCAATTAAAGTGCGATCGACTAATTGCGAGATCCATTTTTCCGGTATACCAGATTCTCCGTAAAAAGCCCCCGCCAACTGTCCGTAAACCGCACCAGTTGTATCCGCGTCGTCGCCCAAATTCACAGCCAACAAACAGCCTTCAGCAAAAGAAGAACTGTTGTAAAACGCCCAAAGTGCAGCCTCTAAAGACTTGACAACATAACCCGTACCTTTAATTTCAGGAGGTTGTCGCAATTTAAAAGAACCCGCCCTGAGAGGGTGACAAGATAGCTAAACCAGTTGCTGTACAAGGGATAGAGCATTTAGACCTTGACGAAAATTCTGAGCTTTATGAGGTTTTAGGGCCATCAATGCTAACATCTCTTTTCGCCAGAAAACGAGAGACTGGCTCCAAGCATAACCCGATAATCCGAGCCAAAAGGTACTGTGATGAGGATAATTATTAGGAGTTTTTTCGCTTCGACCGAGGTAAGCTACTAAATGGTTAGATTCAAACTCATGACCACAATTAGTCGCTAAACAATAAGCGAAAGTAATCAACAAAACCAAAGCTAAAAATCGGGTAGCATCCACCCGAGTAGATTCCATATTATAGCCACCAGTTTTGCAATCTCTAAACATCATTTCAATACCCCACCGTGCTTGATAGAGTTGCTTAACCAGCTTGGGGTTAGAAATCGTAGTTAGTAAATACCACGGTTCTTTTACCTTGTTCCCTCGGTGACTTTTTTCCCAATAAACTCCTAAGTTAAATCCCTGAATAGGGTCAGATTTTTGAAAGGTTACATTTTTGAAAAAGTGGGATTCGCCCGCTTTAAATCCTTGGTTTTTTAAAGACTTACCTGGCTGGCATGAAGTCGCTACAAAAGCACTCTTTTTTTGACGAAATACAACGTCTACACCCTTTGCCCTGAGCCAGTCCGCGAGCTTAGCACTATGAAATTCTCGGTCCCCTATTACCACGACCGGATAAGGTTTTAGAAGGGCTAGTACCGGCCCTAGTACCCGTTTCTGTTCCCGGAAAGAACTACTGCCCAATTTAGAGAGTAGCTCCCAATATATTGGTAAAGCATGATTTCCCCAAATTATGGTTGCCATGAGTAGATTCCGGTCTCTCCATTGAGTTCTATCGAGAGCAATCGCTACATAGTTTTTGGTTTTAAATCTTAATTTTGAGGGGTGTCTCCGTTGCGCTCTATTTAATTTTTACTCTCTAAATTCACATTTTAAAGTCGCCTTAATTATCGGAAACCAGAGTAACTTAGCCGAGAGTTGAGGGAGTTCCAGAGGGTGCATCTCACTTTGGCGAATGTGTCAAAAAAGAGATAAAATGAAAAAGCTAGTAAAATCGTCAAATAAATATAA
>NZ_JAUBSH010000200.1:0-1495 GCF_036704705.1 Microcoleus sp. K1-B1
TCGCTGGTATTTATAATTATGAACTTTCTTTAAAGACTAAATTAGAGAGCGCCTGAGACTTTCGCAAGAGGTCTAATGAAGTGAAGAGGCGAGATTTGCCAGGAGCGATCGCCCTTGCTCCATCAGGAAATGATGACGGATTGCTGACTTCGAGCGAAATCTTGGATTTAAAATTAAATGCTGAATTAGTGGTATTAAGTGCTTGCAATACTGGCAGAGGAAAACTGACAGGCGATGGTGTGCTTGGGTTATCTCGTGCTTTAATTAGTGCTGGTGTTTCCAGTATTATCGTTTCTCTGTGGTTAGTGCCCGATGAGCCGACAGCGGAATTAATGGCAGAATTCTATCGCCAATTACAGAAAAACCCGAATAAAGCTCAAGCTTTGCGGCAAGCAATGCTGATGACAATGAAGATGCACCCAAATCCGCAAGATTGGGCAGCGTTTACGCTGATTGGCGAAGCAGAATAAGATTTTTTTCGGCGCTTGCTACACAGCTTGAGGGTTGCAGCCAAACAAATCGGACGTGGAGGCAAAAACATCTTTGTTAAGAATTAAATGCCGATCGCCATCTCGACTGATTAACCCTTGCTGCTGCAATTTTCCCAACATTCGAGTTACTGTTACTCGCGTCGTACAAATCGCATTAGCAATATCTTGATGTGTCAAGCGGATATTCAAACGAGTTCCCTCAACCACAGGCTGACCGAAGTCCTGTTGCAATAATAGCAGTAGCTGATACAAACGGTCATCTACTCGCCGCTGTCCGGCGATCGCTAAAATTGCTTCCATTTGCCGCAGCCGCCGTACCATTTGAGGCAGCAACTCGTGAGCCAATTGAGGAGAAGCTTCGATTTCCACCATAGAATACCACATCAAATAAATATCTGATGTCGCCGTAGCTCGGTAAGTCTGCAAGCTTGTCAACCACAAACCGAAGCACATCGAAGGCCCAACCCAACCCAAAAGTCCTTCTTCCCCGTTTGGATAAAGCGTACTCAGTTGTGCTAAACCTTGACAGACTCGCCAAAGGCCATGCGACATCATAGGAATGGTTTCGCCCTTAGCATAAAAATGCAAGTTTCGAGTCGCTCCTGTGTTATGCTGGATTTCCGCTAAAAGTGCTTTGGATGTTGGTGGCATATCGCTTATTTCCAGCTAAAAAACATTGTCTGAGACCTACGGATATCACTCTAGCCGGCGAAGGTAAAGGTTTGGTAATCGTCTGGTTAGCGGCAAGATAAGCTTTAGTCATTAGTTGTTAGTTGTTAGTTGTTAGTTGTTAGTTGTTAGTTGTTAGTTGTTGGTTGTTAGTTGTTGGTTGTTAGTTGTTAGTTGTTAGTTGTTAGTTGTTAGTTGTTAGTTGTTAGTTATTAGTTATTAGTTGTTAGTTATTAGTTATTAGTTGTTAGTTATTAGTCATTACTCACAAGTTAAGCTAAAAGCACTATTGTCAATGAGTAAAATTACTCATCTTTTACCTGTTGACCCAATTA
>NZ_JAUBSH010000201.1:0-1409 GCF_036704705.1 Microcoleus sp. K1-B1
TAGAGTCGAACTCATGCACTGGCTAATTTCATAAATTCCTTTTTTTGTCAACTCCTAATACTGAACCGACGCCCTAGACCTGGAGCGAAAAACACTCAATCCAGGTTTCACAAGTTTTTACCAACTATACGATATTCCCTCGGAACTCGGTTCAAAAAACTTTGTCGGACGGGATGAGGAGATGCAGCAATTGCACGGATTGTTGCAGGATGGAAGGCGCGTTGCGATCGCCGCTGCGTCGGGAATGGGCGGCATCGGCAAGACAGAATTGGCATGGCAGTATGCAACTTTTCACCGCGAACACAACACCTATCCAGCAGGGATTTGGTGGCTGTTTGTGCGGGACAACGATTTAGCGCCGCAGGTGTTGCAGAAAGCGCTGCGAATGGGAATTCAGCCGCCGGATACTCTCGACAATCTGGAGGAACGGTTGCAGTTTTGCTACGAAGAGTGGGCAAAAAAAACCTCTGGTAATGCTCTGCTGGTATTGGATGATGTCAACGATTACCGCGCGGTGCAGCGGTTGCTGCCTAGAAATCCCCGCTTTAAAGTGTTGCTGACTGCGCGACAGCGACTGGAAGAAAAAACCTTGCAGCGGTTGGATTTAAAGAAGCTCAGACCCTTGGATGCTTTCAAGTTACTGTATGAAGTTAGTCAGGCAAAGACTCGCATTGTTCAGGAACAGATTGTTGCTGAGAAATTGTGTGCTTGGTTGGAGTATTTGCCCTTGGGGATTGAACTGGTGGCAACCTTTCTCAAGGTAGAGCCAGATGTGTCGGTAGCAGAGTTATTGGCACAGTTGCAGCAAAAGCTGTTGCAGGATGAGGTGCTGACTCCTGTAGCGGCGGCTTTTGAGTTGAGTTGGGTGCGGTTAAATACTGCCGAACAGCAGTTGGCAGTATTGCTGAGCGTGTTTGCTTTGGCTCCCATGCCTTGGCAGTTGGTGGAGTCAGTGGTGGTAGCTTGTAGAATTGAAGCCCCAAAGCAAAACTGGCTGAAGAAATTGTTGGCGTGGGGAAAGGTAGAACCAGCACCGCAACAGTGGTGTTTACTACTGGACGATCGAATTTTGAACTCTAGTCGCCGGCGCTTGGTGGAGTTGAGTTTGCTGGCGCGGGTAGAACAAAAACAGTATCAACTTCATGCTTTGATTCGGGAGTTTTTTGCGGCCAAATTGCAGGAACGCGCCGATGCTGAGGATTTGCGGAGAAGTTTTGCGGTGGCGCTGACAGCATCGGCGCAGACGATTTCGTATCCGGTGACGCTGCAGGTGCAGGAACGGGTGAAGGAGGCGCTACCCCATTGGGAGGTGGTGGCCGAGCAATGGTCGCATTTAGGGACATCCAAGAAATAAACTCTTCCAGTCCCCGGAGAGGGTAAACTGAATTAAGTAAGGCTAACGCACAAAA
>NZ_JAUBSH010000202.1:0-1358 GCF_036704705.1 Microcoleus sp. K1-B1
AGAGAAATAAGTTTATTGGCTAGCGTTCTGGGACTACTTAGCTCAGATACCCCAAGCAGCGGTTATTGAGCAGTTACCTATTTTAGTTTTTCTGCTTCCCAACCCATAAACAAGTGAGTATTGAGTTGGCGGCGAAATAGATGCCATACCCAATCATGTTTGAGAGGCGACGAGGTTCTATTCAACGATTTCTCAAGCTACCTCTCCTCAAGATGGAAAAGCTTTGGTTTGCTCTGCTTAAATATATCTGGAGAACTCAATTTAAAAAGACACAAGAGTTGAAGGTCGCCATTGATAGAACGCCGTGGCGAGATAAAAATCTGTTGATGATTAGCCTGATTGGGGACAAGAGAGCTTTACCGTTGTACTAGCAGATATTGCCTTCGCTGTGGCTGTAGCAACCTCCGAGAACAACAAAGCTTAATCTGCCCCCTTCTTGGTCTGCTAAAAAATTATAAAATGATCCTTTTAGGAAACACCTGAATTTGCGAGCGTTAAACTGGCAAGTTGGCTGTGTGAAAAGAACATAAGATTTGTTTTGAGAGTAAAACAGGGACGCTATATTCAAGAAGAAGGAGAGGAATTTAAGCGGTTGGCTGAGTGTGGTTTAGTAGCAGGTACGAGCTTTTATTTGACAGGAGTTAAAATCAGCAGCAAGGATTTGGCTGTTTTGATGTCCCTGGTTATGGGCAACGAAAATATCGAAATAATGGCGAAGATGAAGGCTGGTATTTACTCACAAATATCGGCACATTGAAACAAGCTGTAACAGCGTTTAAATGTCGCAGTTGTATCGAAGCAATGTTTAAGGACTGTCCAGCAGTCGGCTATAATCTTGAAAAAAGTTACCCTTGTGACGGCCGCCTAAAAACTTTAATATAAAAATTTAATATTATTAATAGCTTTAGCTTATAATTGTGCGATTTTACAAGACACAAGCTCAAGCTTATGGGAATTCTGAAATACATCGGTCGCCTTACTGATTCGATGCGAGCGCAACGCCGTCATAGTAGCTTTTGAATTGGATTATACGGCCAATCGTGGGCGCAGCGAAGCGGAGGGAGTAGGGAGGGAGCTTGGCCATGCACCTATTGCGGAATTGATGAAAATTAGACGCAATCAGCTCATATTCCCTCAGACAGGTTTGAGGGCTATGTCATTAATTTTATCCAGCTTTTGACTCTTCTTGTCACTACGTCCGGAGGTTTTGTTTAAAAGTAGTTGGAAGGATTGAAATATTGTCGAGCTGCCACCGGGGCGTGGAAGAACCGAGTTCACGAGGGAATCGGATTGGTGCGAGTGTGTATTTGGACAGGTTGAAAAGTTGTCAGGGAGAAAAACCCTGAAGACTGCAGAGA
>NZ_JAUBSH010000203.1:0-1354 GCF_036704705.1 Microcoleus sp. K1-B1
CCACTGATGGAAAATTGCTGTCTTTTAATCAGTGCCAACGAATCTTATCAAATGGCAGAAAAAGATTTGGAAAATTTGTAAGCGTTCAGGGGGTATAAAGAAGACGAAAAACCACCCCCAAAATCAAAAAATAAAATTAGGCAGCAGTCAACAAGTCAGAATCATCAGAACAATTATTAGCGTCAGGAAGCAAAGAAGGAGTGGCTGTACCACCACGATTCGCAACAACAGCCTGAGTCATAAACTCCAAAACATTACGCTTTTGAGACTTCAGGGTTGTCACCAAGCGTCAGCATCCGAGCTACAAAAACACTACCAGCTTGAGTTTGAGAACCAAAACTGGTACGTCGCCATATCACGGCAGGACGAATAGCGCGTTCGGCAGCATTATTAGTGGGTTCGACACCAGCAGTCGTAACAAACAACCACATTGCCAGCTCAACTTTGAGCAGTTGACGACAAGTGCGAACTGTTTTTGCTAAGGGAGTTTTTTCCCGCGATGTGATTTGGTATTTGTCCGCTTCGAGTAAAGTGGCTGTAATGGATGAGCGAATCGGCTGAACCAACTCACCAAAATCACCACGAGATAAAGTACCATCTCTGACTCGATGCCAAAGTTCAAACAACTTTTCTTGTTGTTTGACCAGTGCAGTTCCCAATTCTGCCGAAATTCCAGGACGTTCCGATATTTTGATAAATTCCCGTCGCAGATGCGCCCAACACAATTGACGACGTTCCAAGTCTACCCAGTTGTAAGCACCGTGCCGGTCAGAGTTCAAAATTTCCCTGAAGTTTTCACCCAATAAATTCTTTGCCTCTTGAGTACAACGGGTGAGGGCGATTTCAAAAAATGTGACTAGGGGGGTGACCGCAACCCATAACCAAGCTTTTCTTTGTTCAGGATTACTACCATCAATATTTCCTTGATTGAAGCTGGTTTCATCGGCTCCGACGACGTTGGCATTTTGAATATAATCTTTGGCTTCATCTACACAGATTGCCACGGCGTTACTTGCTTCGAGTCGCAGTCTGTTGACTGTTCCCAATGATATTGAAATCCCAAATACTTGTTGCATGGCACTTTGTACCATTCTTTGACTGTGGCGGTACACTCCACTCAATACTGCTACTAGGGCGTCGGTTCAGTATTAGGAGTTGACAAAAAAAGGACTTTATGAAATTAGCCAGTGCATGAGTTCGACTCTATGCCTGGTGTAATTGGCCGAACCTTATCCATTCGAGCAATGACATGAAGATTATGGACGACAGCGACTCGCCGTATCCGCTCAATAAATAGGGGTAACAGCAAAAAAGAAGGTTCACAAATACGAAGAGCATGATAGAATATAAAGCA
>NZ_JAUBSH010000204.1:0-1350 GCF_036704705.1 Microcoleus sp. K1-B1
AGGTGCGATTCGTTTAGCCGAAACCTGAAAGGGGGGATGGCTAGCAGCGATGGGGTAAACCCAAGCAAGGGTTAGAGATCGCACTTTAATCCCCCACCGCCGACAACTTACTATTCATGCAGGTGAGGAAACCTAGTCAAGCATCTAGCTAAGACAACTAGGGGAAAATGGGAAAGATAAAGGTGCAAGCCAACATCATAACCAAAATCCAAAATAAACCAAGTCCTGACATCATGGTGCGTGATTGAAAGCACACAAAGAACCAGAAATAAATCTGGTTTCCCCTACACAAAGATTGACAACCTTTGCGTAAAGCGGGGGTGAACGCGGACTATCGGGATAGCTGAATACCGACACCGCAAGCAAAAATCCTATAACCGAAACATTACGAAAGTAATGAAGTCGTGGGGTAGAAGCGCAAGCTAGCAAATTGTCGATACAACCGTCGTAATTTATTGCCAGAGGATATAAGCTCTCTCAGAGAAATCTGAACTTCTGGGTCAGGAACATCTGACAAGGGTAAGGACTATCAGACTTCTACAACCGAGATAGCGCACCACCTAGAACCCCGGCGGAAAGACAAACCCTAACGGATTTAATCAATGGATAGTAGGAACGAAGTAATCCTTTTGTATGCTCCTCTTCAAAGAACAATTGTTGAGGTAGGCTGTCAGGCTACACGCTGCGAAAGGCTGGGATGGTTTAAGAAGCTAATGCCTAACCTGAAATAACAGGTAATGCCGAAAAAGGGATGGGGTAATGCCCAGGATATGCTGACGTAAACCGCGAAGGTGGTTAAGTGAAAAGGTGCAATTAGTAATGAACAAGCCTAAATCTGATTTGTCAACAAATACAGAGGGATGGAAAGCTATTAATTGGCGTCAAGCCGAAAGATATGTTTTCAAGTTGCAAAAACGCATTTTCGCGGCTAACCGTTGTGGTGATATCAAGAAAGTTCGCCAACTTCAGAAGACGCTGATGAGGTCTTGGTCTAATAGGATTTTGTCAGTAAGAAGGGTCACTCAGGATAACACTGGTAAAAAGACGGCAGGAGTGGACGGGCTAAAAAGCTTAACCCCAGCAGCTCGTCTAGAACTGGCAAGGGAATTAAAACTAACCGGAAAATCCAAACCGACTAGAAGAGTTTGGATACCAAAACTAGGAAGTAATGAAAAACGCCCACTGGGGATACCTGTAATATATGACAGAGTTTTACAAGCCGTAGTAAAATCCGCACTTGAGCCGGAATGGGAGGCAATTTTTGAGCCAAACAGCTATGGTTTTAGACCCGGCAGGTCATGTCACGATGCGATTAAGCAGATTAAACTCTGTATCCAACATAAAGCGAAG
>NZ_JAUBSH010000205.1:0-1298 GCF_036704705.1 Microcoleus sp. K1-B1
CATCTTTATTTGACGATTTTACTAGCTTTTTCATTTTAACTCTTTTTTGACACATTCGCAAAAGTGAGATGCACCCGAACATTTCCCTTTTTGTCGCTTGAGTAGTTTAGCCACTTTTACGGGTATTTCGGGGTGTACTCCCATTCTTGAACTGGGAGCATCTCAATGAAAGCAGCCCAGCTAGAAATTGGAGTTGGGAGTCAGGAGCCAGGAGGAAAGAGGAAGAAGGAAGGAGCCAGAAGAAGTGTTTTTACAAATATGAGATGCTCCCAAACCACGCGACTTATTTATTACTTATGCAACTTTCATGTAGTGTCTTTTGTGACTTTTATGGCTGGGTGATAATAGTTGGAAATCCCAGGATTTTGCCATTAACTTTGCCTGAGTTTTTTTGCCCAACAGGAAATTGTCTGATGTTGAATCCTAAGAAATCGAATCCGGGTTCTTCATTCAGGGTACACGCATTTTAACTGGAACCCAAAGTATTCTAGAGTTAAAATAGTTCGGCATTTTGGATTAATTGTTGGAACTGTTCATACGCCCAACCAATTAATCGGTGTGTTTCTTTTTGCTCCTCTTCAATATGATTCAGGATGTCGCTCATGTTTCTGGGTAAAAAAATGTCTCTTATTTTTTTTGACGTAATGTTACTACTTTGTTGGAGATATAGCAAAACTATTTGATTTGTAAACAATGGATTCAATCATCACAAAGGTTTCAGGTTGTTCTACATTCACGACTCAAATAGACTTGCTATATCTAAAGAATAGTACATCAAAAGATTTGAAACAGAAATGCCTAATCTTTATTTATAATTTCTCCCCGAATACAGCCCGACGGTAACTTATTTTAATTAGTAGGGTGTTCGACAAAAAAATATATTTCCAGTCGAGTTTTCACATCAATTTAATAGCTAGACTATTTATTGCAGAGCCTCTTAAATGAAGGACAATTAATAATTAAATGGGGCAGCCAAATCAAAAACAATGGTAATGCTTGTAAGCTGTCGCGCATTTAAATTGTAGATTCAGGGCGGGCGGGACGCCCACCCCACAAGACGCAATAGCTTAGACGTGCTGCGCGGTTCTAAAAATAAAAAATTTTTGCAAGGCCAGCACCACCAACTTTCTACTTATGGAATTGGTCAAGACTGAAGTATAGACGATTTATGGGAGGAAGGCTACTCTGCGGCACATCTTAGCCGTATCATCTGTTGTTTAGTTCACTCTAGTAATTTTGGATTCTGGATTTTAGATTTTAGATTTTAGATTCTGGGATTTTCGGAATAAACAAGTTCG
>NZ_JAUBSH010000206.1:0-1247 GCF_036704705.1 Microcoleus sp. K1-B1
GTCAACAGTCAACAGTCAACAGTCAACAGTCAACAGTCAACAGTCAACAGTCAACAGTCAACAGTCAACAGTCAACAATTCCCAAATTACTAAATCAAAAAATGATTCGCCGACGTTCAACCCCTTGGATTCATCGCTGGTCTCGGACTGTGATGGCAGCGATCGCAGCCATAGGCGTCGTAGAAACGGCCTATCTCACGATCGCTAAATTCACCAATGGCTCGGTCATTTGTCCCACCAGCGGCTGTGACAAAGTTCTCAACAGTCCCTACGCTACAGTCTTTGGCACAGTCCCTTTAAGTTTGTTAGGCTGTCTGGCTTACCTGAGCATAGCAATCCTGGCATTGGCTCCCAAAGCTGTAAATCCCGCCACCAATAAAGGACTGCACTCTCAACTAGAAAACAAAACTTGGCAAGCGCTATTTATCATCACTGCTGCGATGGTAATTTTCAGCAGCTATTTGATGTATTTGATGGCTTTTGAAATTCAGGATTTGTGCATTTACTGCGTCACTTCTGCCTTATTTGCGCTGTCGCTGTTTGTGCTGGTGCTAGTCGGGCGCGAGTGGGAAGATATCGGACAGTTGGTGTTTACAGGCATTTTGGTGGCAATGGTGAGTTCGATCGGCGCATTGGGACTTTATAACAGCGTCAAATCCCCTCCTCCTATTGTCTCTACCCCCGGAATTGCACCCCCTGCCGTCACTACAACCTCCGGCGCGGCACAAATTGCTTTGGCCCGCCACCTCCGACAAATCGGCGCTAAAGAGTACGGCGCTTATTGGTGTCCCCATTGCCACGACCAAAAAATGCTGTTCGGCAAAGAAGCAGCCAAAATAATTGATTATTTTGAATGCGATCCCAGGGGGCAAAATTCCCGTGCTGAAATTTGCCAAGCTGCTGCTGCTAATGTTAAAGGTTTCCCGACTTGGGAGATTAATGGTCAGTTTTATGCGGGGACACAATCTTTGGATAAACTCGCTGATTTATCGGGTTACACCGGCCCCCGCAACTTTCAAAACTAACAGGAAAGTTGGAGATTATAGATGACAGATTTTAGATTGATGGGCAGGAAATATCCGGGTTTTTAACTTATTTTATTCTTGGCTCGTGCTGCGAATTAATCTAAATTTTTGCATCTATAATCAATAAAAAAATAGTAAAAATTAGTGATATAGCCTTTCTCAGAAAGATGAGGTACTCATGGGCATAGGGCATAGGGCATAGGGCATAGGGCATAGGGCATA
>NZ_JAUBSH010000207.1:0-1216 GCF_036704705.1 Microcoleus sp. K1-B1
ACCGGCGTGATCCCAAATATGCGGACGATGCTGATGCCTTGGCGTTCTTCGACGAACTGATCGCTGACGCGCTGGCGATCCCTGAGAAGAGGGCTGATCTCGACAGGCATGCGCGGGAACACATCGCCACGCACGGGTCGTCCTTCACGATCACCCCAGACAGGTCAGATCAGTAATCTGCGCCGACATGCAGATGAATATGGCGGGCAGGGACATGCCTTTGGTAAACTGGTGACATCACCAATCGCCAAGGAGCCCGATGGAATATCCCCCCGACCAGTTCACCTTCTACGCCTGCCAAACGATCTACATCAGCATCATCGGAGACCTGCCCCCATCGCGCCGGGTAGTTGCTTCGTTTAGTCGCTGTGATGCCCTCGATGACCTCATCGGCTATCTCAATATGATGATGGCTGAGACAGTCCTCCCCGCCGATGCCACCGAGGATCAGGTCAGAGATGCCTATGATGAGCATCTCGCCCAACCCGTCGAAATCGTCGTGTGCGACTGATCCTGCGCATCATCGGTGAGGGAAAAGCTGAACTAAAAGAACTGCTTGACGCATTCCAGAACTGTGAGAATCTTCTGGAATGACGAAACGCATCGGGCTTTACATGAGGGTCTCAACCGATCAGCAGACCACTGAGAACCAGCGTCGTGAACTCATCGCCGTCGCTGAGCGCAATGGTTGGGTGATCGTCGCCGAGTTCTGTGACGAGGGAATCTCGGGTGCCAAAGGTCGGGATCAGCGTCCTGCCTTCGATGCATTGCTCAAAGCCGTGGCTCGGCGCGAAATCGATCTGGTCGCAAGCTGGGCAGTGGATCGCCTCGGACGCTCGCTCCAAGACCTTGTTGGCTTCCTCAATGAGATCAACAGCAAGGGCGTGGACCTCTATCTCCATCAGCAGGCGCTCGACACCAGCACGCCCTCTGGTCGCGCCATGTTCGGGATGTTGAGCGTGTTCGCCGATTTTGAGCGTGAGATGATCCGAAGCCGCATCATGGCTGGGCTCGCGCGCTCGAACAAGAAGGCGGGACGCCCAGCCTTGCCCCCGATCATGATCGAGAAAATCGAGAAGACGCTCGCCCAAGGGCTCAGCATCAACGCCACTGCCAAGCGTCTCAAGGTCGGCGTCGGCACCGTCCACCGGATCAAAGTGAAGATGGCCAATGCCGCCTGAGCAAGACCGTGGAGGTGCGGTTCCTCTTCTGGGAC
>NZ_JAUBSH010000208.1:0-1213 GCF_036704705.1 Microcoleus sp. K1-B1
TATAGCGATCGCAAATCATTCGTAAATTAATTAAGGATTCGATGGAGCAGCAGTTCCATTGAGTGTTGGTTCAAAAATACCAAATTTGTGTAATTTGAGAAAGTCAAAGCTTTGTGACTGTATGGTAAAATTGAAAAACCATTTAACCAAGGCAAAAGAACTGAGCCGATTCCCAAATTTTCTCACCCAAGTCTTGGCATGAAGCCAAATATCTTCGACTGGATTCTGCTCCGGAGCATTAGGAGCAAATAGGACACAAGTTAAAGGCCATTCATCCCGATCCTTACCTTGATTAATTTCTTCTAGGTAAGCTTTCATTTCTTTATATTTGTGATAGCTGGCTCCATCCCAAATAATCAAATGTCTGGCTTCGGGATTTAAAGATTGTAAGTCTTTTAAGAAAGCCACTGTATTCTCAGAATTTGCCGTTGCATATTCTCGCAGAACAAACTGTTTTGTTAAATAATTTACTGCGCCATAATAAGTTTGTTTTTCTCTCTGATTCACCAGTGGTATTTCTATTCTCTCGTTGCGCCTTCCCCAAAGATAACCACAGACATCTCCCCACAATAGATGACACTCATCAATCAAATACACCACAAGCTTTCTCGATTCTATAGCTGATCGGTGTTCTTCCAGAATCTCACAGATTTCTTGGTGCTTTTTTTTGACGAGTTCTTCATCACGTTTTGGATTCTTTTTTTGAGATTTTTTCCAGCTAATTCCCGCTGACTTAAAAAGTTGGTAGTAGCTAGTTTTTGATTGAAATTCAATCTGATATCGCTCTGCTATATAATTTGATAATTCGGATAAATCCCACTGGTTTTTATTGGTTAACCATTGGATGACTTCCGCTCGTTCTTCAGGCTTAAGTTGTCCCCGCGAACCCTGATGATTTAAGCGCAACCCTTGAATTCCATGCAACGCATAATTGATTTTCCACTTACTGATAAATGGAGATGATACTCCCAATATCTTTTGAATAGTTTCGCGGCGAACCCCTTCAATTAACATGCGGATAGAAGCAGCTCTTTTAAGTTCTCTTGGGTCGGGATTGCTGGCAATAAAATTTTCGAGTTCTAATAAAGCTTGGACTTCATGCTCCACAAATTTTTCTGCAGATTTCTTTTGGGACATCTCAACTCCTACTGAGATTTACGTCCTCATTATTATACATGATTTGTGATTTACAATTCATTTGCGATCGCTATAT
>NZ_JAUBSH010000209.1:0-1210 GCF_036704705.1 Microcoleus sp. K1-B1
TGAGTGTCTAAGATGTTGGTGGCTAATATAAATCTCCCGGCTGCGATTTGTTCGGCTTCTATTACTGATAACCGGGTTTCTATTTGACCCGTAATTTGATAAACTGTTGAATTTGTTGGGTTCTCTAGTTTCTGCTTGCTTGTCGATTTTTTGACGGGTTTTTCTCGGCATTCAATTTCTGTGATTTGGTGATACTTCCAGGTATCTGATAATCTTTTTATCGCGATTTCTGCGTCGGCTATACACCCAAACTCTTGTCTGAATAGCTTGCGTAGTGAGTCAGAAGCTGATTCTAATTGTTTCTCTACTTGCTGGGCTATTTTTTTGAGGGCTGCTTGTTTTCTGATATCGCTTTCTACTACTATCCATCTTTGTTTTATGTTGGCATACTCGCTGGTTATGGCTGCTATTTTGTCGCCTTTTATTTGAGCTGATTCCCAGTCTTTATCTTCGATAGCTGAGATTTTTTGGCGGGCTGATTTGATACTTAATGGCACTCTGGTTATCCATTTCATTCCTGCCATGGCTGATAAGTTTTCTGCTGTGTATAAGGCACTGTCTGCTACACAGATTCCGTCGAAACTCCATTGGTTTTTAAATTCTTTGAGTCGGGCGACAAAAACGCTTTTGTCATCGGCGTTTCCGTCATCTATTTTGAGATACAATGGTACGTCTCCATCACCGCTAACTATGGTGTCAATGATAAATTGTTTGAGGTCGGGTCTTTTGTCTCGCTTAGTATCCGTGAACGATTTTTATGGCTTTCATTTCATCGGCTGGGTCTGATGAGTCTGTTTCAATGTCTTGACTCTTTTCTTGACAAGTTTTGTATGCTCCTTCTACTGATATTGAACTGCTGTCTAGATGAACGCTATTCATTTCTACTTGAAATTTATGAGCTGCTTTTAGGGCGATCGCTGTGAATAATTGTGTCGTTCCAGCTTGATGGTATTTGTCTAATGCTCTCCCGATTCTGTCATCATTTAATTGTTCGGGGGTCACTCCTTCTCCGATTAAATGTTCTGTTGCTTTTACTACAAAAAATGTGTCGAATAGGTAGATTGGGGCGCTCAAAAACCCTAATCCGTTCAAAATCATCGCTTTCATGACTTGTCCTGGGCTGAGGGTTTCTTTGTTGCTTATCCCCACTTTTTTGTTGACTTCTTCTACCAATTCCATTTCATCTATTATCCCGGCTACTATTCCCAAG
>NZ_JAUBSH010000210.1:0-1181 GCF_036704705.1 Microcoleus sp. K1-B1
GTTCGTAATTCATCTTATTAATCTAATTTTTTATTTTATTTTACCTAGAACGAGCGCACTTTCGCAAGAGGTCTATTGAGTAATCCGTGAGTTGCCAGATGAATAATCCGGGCTTTTAGCATCTGTTGAACAATCGATGCTTTAGTTGCTTGAGTGCCTGTAATCGGTTTAGTATTCAGAAGTTGGGCAATTGTAATTGCTTCCTGTTCGCTGCCCGGTAAGGGAGCTAATTGGCGCGGCGGGTTGCCAATTTTGGGCATAATTGGATTGCCGACGACGAGGTTATTTTGGAGAGAAAGTTGTCGGACTTTTTGTCGTGATTGGCGGGTTAACTGCAAAATTTGAATGGCGGGAGCGGTGAGGATGGTATGTTTTTCAATTAGATATTGACCTGTCGGATCTTGTAAGGCGGCAAAGGGAACTAAAAATAGGGATTGATGGGGAATGAAGATGACCGGAGCATTCGGGTCAGTAGGTAAAAGCTCGGCAATGGGTTGAATCAGTAGTTGATAACTTTGCTGTAATTTGGGGTAGATTATCCGAGAATTAGCAGGGGTAGAAGCAGGGGGATTAGCTGTTTGTTTATTGGCAACGTCCCCCACACCCAGAGCATCGCGAGTGCCGCGAATCATCTCAGCTAAGGGGGTATCTTGCTCGTTTAATCCTCTCCTCCCGGTAGCAGCAGATACTCTTGTCTCTTCGCTGGCTTCGGGTAGATTGATGTTCAGAGATTTGAGGTCAACGGAGCGAAATGTAATTTCACCAGTCGGCTTGATGACCCAAATATAAAGGGCTTCATTCCAAATAGTTGAATACTCGACGAGGGTAGCGTTTTGCTCTTTAGCGATTTGTTGAATTTGCTGGATATTGGGCGGGTTGATAGTAGGTGTGACAGAGGCAGATGCGACAAGGCGAGATGCCAATAACTCCACAAAAGCTCGGGCTCTACCCCGTTCGGCAATTTCTAAAGCGTCATTAGTTTTTTTCTGAGCAATGAAGATTTTTTGTAAAGTGACGTAGGGGCTAGTTTGGGTTTCAAATATTGACACTTTATTGGCATCGTCTAATCCAGCACGGAGAGATTCCAAAACTTTAATACTATCAAGTAAGTAGGTCGGCGCAAAAAAACCGAACTATGTTAAGATAAGTAAACAAAAAGAATATATCTACTGAGGTAACTC
>NZ_JAUBSH010000211.1:0-1167 GCF_036704705.1 Microcoleus sp. K1-B1
GTTTTGTAAATAGCCGAATAAGTGTAAAATAGTTAAAATCAATAAAAGCGTCAAAAAAAGTCGAGAAAAAGAGCCATGACCCCTGAAGAACTAGAGCAGTTGCAATTCTTTTCGGCAGAAATTGCTAAAATTTTGTATAACAATACACCGCCTGTGTGAACTGACCAGTCTGGAAAATATTGAAAAACATCTCAGGCAACAATGGCTAGAAAAAGTGGGCCCACAAATCGGTTTTTTTTTATCAAACAAGCAACAGGAACAGAACAAGGACGACCGCGCACAGTAAAAAGCTGTATTGGTGAACTAATAATTACTGAAAAACAGGCAGAAAAATTAGAGTTCAAGAAATCTACTCGATTATCTCCATTATTTGAAAAATGCTGTCTGCGTCAAATAGCTAATCTTTCCTACTCCAAGGCTGCCCAAGAAATGGAAGTTCAGACAGGAATAAAGATTGGCCACACTTGTTTACACAGATTGGTAGAAAAACAAGAATGGTCAGAACCTCATGCCAAAATAGAGGTGAAAGAAACAAGCATAGATGGAGGGAAAGTCCGTCTGAGAGGGAAGTTGGGCGAAGGCTCTCATTGGCAAGATTATAAGGCAGTGCGGTTACATGAAAGTTATCATGGGGCTTTTTATCAAGAGAATGAAGAGTTAATTAATTATATAAACCATCAGCCATTAGCCGATATATTAACTTGTTTGGGTGATGGACATGATGGAATATGGAATATTATGAGCCAGTTAAATCCTGGTAAAACCCGACGTGAAGTTTTAGATTGGTATCATTTAATGGAAAATTTATATAAAGTGGGAGGGTCATTAAAATCTTTAGCCAAAGCCAAGGAATTTTTGTGGCAAGGTCGGGTCGAACCTACCCTAAGTCTATTTAAGTATTGTCGCAAAAAAACCGCCAAAAACTTTTGCAAGTATCTAGAAAAGCATCGCTCTCGAATTGTTAACTATGAGCAATTATCATCAGACAAGATTTGTTCCATAGGCTCGGGAGCCGTGGAATCGACGGTCAAACAAATAGATAGAAGGTTGAAAATTTCGGGAGCTCAATGGTTGAAAAAAAATGTCAATCAAATGCTAAAACTTCGTTGTGCTTACCTCAACGATCTCTTGGCCATTTGAGGCTTTTGCAAAACCGGGATGCTCCCC
>NZ_JAUBSH010000212.1:0-1100 GCF_036704705.1 Microcoleus sp. K1-B1
TATCCTTGCTCTTCGCTGTGCTTATCTCAATGGTCAACTTTCAATTTGATGTATTTGCCAAACTGAGATGCACCCATTTATGAGAATGAGTATCTGTTTGGGAATATGATAAACTTGAAAACATCCGGCTGAGGCTGCCGGATAATTAAACCTGAAAAGTATCGATCGCCAAATCTCCCCAAAGCCAGTTAACTGATTTAGAGAAAACTGTAATGAATCCAGAGGTATTTTTGGAACAGAAAAAATTATACCTTCGATCGAAGCATTGACTCGCTTTACCGCAGCCCTGGGGGCTAAATGGGCTCGCTACTTACCGCTTTTAGTTGCTTCTGGACTCAGAATCACCAACTGTTTTTCGCTAATCGATAAAACCAGAGGACGTTCGTTAGCAGATGCACTTTTATGTAAAGCTTTAAACACATACAATTGACCGCCGCGATTGATTAATAACCGCCACACTCTGGGATTTTGCGGATCGCTTGTATCGTTTGTTTCTCGTCCCCGCAGTTGATCGAATAAAGCTTTATCTCCAATAATTCGGATATCTTTTAATGGGGGATCTGTTGATAAGTCTGCCAGTTGCCGTCCTAATGCTATATTCTTTTCCGCTGTAAACAATACAGTCACAACAGGCAAATTTGAAGTATTGTCGATCGCATCCAGTCTTGCGTCTGCAAAGCCTTGCCACCGGGCAAACCAAAACAAAGCAACCAAAATCCAGATTACTATTATTGTTTCATTGAGGAGCGATCGCTGCTGTTTGGCGGTGAGGAATAACAGGAGCGATCGCACAATTCTACCAACTCTTCGCCTGTTTCGTTGTTGACCGGGTGGCTGGGTCGATGTTACCGACTGATTTGGGTTTTGAGCTAGCTTAGTGCTGAGCCATTTAATCGCACGTAAGGTTAATTGAATCAGCACTACTGTTAGGATAACCGCAAATACCGTGCGGCAGAATGCCGAGAAACTCCCTAGAAATACCTGGATGGGAACGAACAAAAATGACTCAAAGGGAAAGTCCAGGGGGAGCATCCCGATTTTGTAAATATCCCAATAAATGATATAATTTTACATTTTTTAAACCAACGGCTTCCCCAAAA
>NZ_JAUBSH010000213.1:0-1099 GCF_036704705.1 Microcoleus sp. K1-B1
CGTGAGGCTATTTCTGCCCATTCTTGTGCCTTGGCTATGCCTGAGCTCATTCCCATTTTTCAGACCTGAATCCTTACCTTCCTTCAATTCATAGGCAAGCTTAAGACGCTTAGATTGACTTAAAACTGTAGCCAATTTAACCCGTTCCTCTTCTTTTAAATCTACACCATTTCTCAGGACAATAAATCTACTACCTTTTCCTTTAATATTGCTTTGTATTCGGATTTTATTCAATTCCTCATTCACATATTTCATCACATGAAATCTGTCATATACCACAATCGCATTCGGAAAAACTTCTTGGATTACTTTGGGAAAACCACCCCACATATCTACACTCACTTCTAACACCTGCTCGCGAACCTCAATCGGTTGCTGAATAAGGACTTCCATGATACCTTGCTGTTCATGACTGTCGATCACTTCAATCAATTGACTTTGGTCAATATCGGAAACTACAGTCACAAAATCTTGATGCCCTTTTCTCATACTAATTTCATCGATACTCAGACGTTTAACCGCTCCCCATGAGGCTTTTTTACTTGTGAACGCTTATGATTAAAAATTCCTTGAATCTGATCCCAACTTAATTCTTCCTCTCGTTTTACCTGTTCTACTGTTGTCACCTGAACACGGTGATAAATATACTCCTCATATCGTTGAGTATAGCGCCGACCAACATCTACAAAACACAGTTGCTCTGTAAAATATTTTTGACAATTCTTACAGTAGTATTGGCGGCGAGGAATTTCCAATTCGATTAACTGACCGGAAATCGATAAATCTCGAATCAAGATTGGACGAATCTGATGGAGTTCATCTGTGGACTTTTGACAGTGAGGACAAGTAGCATAAGCTGTCAAAAAATTAACTTTTAGAATTGTTTTTGTATCATTTTTAATACATCTTTCAATCGTAATGTCTGGCAAATTGAGTAATCCATCAAGATGAAAATCCATTAGCTTAGCCTCTAGCATAAAGTTCCTATATTATACAGTTTCCACCGCAAACCCAGAAGACCCGACACTCAAGAGGTGAGCGACGCACAGATACTATTAGAGTACAAAGCGCAGCAAAGCAACGAGAGAGGATTTAGATT
>NZ_JAUBSH010000214.1:0-1052 GCF_036704705.1 Microcoleus sp. K1-B1
ATGACAATCGCAGTCGGACGCGCCCAGACCGAAAGAGGCATCTTTGATGTCCTCGACGACTGGCTCAAACGCGATCGCTTCGTCTTCGTAGGCTGGTCTGGCATCCTGCTATTCCCCTGCGCCTACCTAGCCATCGGTGGCTGGTTAACAGGCACCACCTTCGTCACATCCTGGTACACCCACGGTTTGGCAAGTTCCTACCTCGAAGGAGCCAACTTCCTTACCGTAGCCGTCTCCACCCCAGCCAACAGCCTCGGACACTCCCTGCTGTTCCTGTGGGGCCCCGAAGCACAGTGGGACTTCACCCGCTGGTTCCAACTCGGCGGTTTGTGGACATTCGTAGCCCTCCACGGCGCCTTCGCACTGATCGGCTTTTGCCTGCGTCAGATTGAAATCGCCCGTTTAGTCGGCATCCGTCCCTACAACGCCCTAGCATTCACCGGCCCCATCGCCGTGTTTGTTTCGGTGTTCCTGCTTTACCCCTTGGGTCAATCAGGCTGGTTCTTCGCCCCCAGTTTCGGCGTCGCAGCAATTTTCCGCTTTTTGTTATTCCTGCAAGGCTTCCACAACTGGACGCTCAACCCCTTCCACATGATGGGCGTTGCAGGCATCTTGGGCGGTGCGCTGTTGTGCGCCATCCACGGTGCAACCGTAGAAAACACCTTGTTTGAAGACGGCGAAGGCTCGAACACCTTCCGCGCCTTCAACCCAACTCAGTCAGAAGAAACCTACTCGATGGTTACAGCCAACCGTTTTTGGTCGCAAATCTTCGGAATTGCCTTCTCCAACAAACGCTGGTTGCACTTCTTCATGCTGTTCGTACCTGTCACAGGCTTGTGGATGAGCTCCATTGGCATCGTCGGTTTAGCATTAAACCTGCGCGCCTATGACTTCGTATCACAAGAATTACGCGCTGCTGAAGATCCTGAGTTTGAAACGTTCTACACTAAGAACATTCTGCTTAACGAAGGCATTCGTGCTTGGATGGCTCCGACAGACCAACCCCACGAAAACTTCATCTTCCCTGAAGAAGTTCTGCCTCGCGGTAACGC
>NZ_JAUBSH010000215.1:0-1030 GCF_036704705.1 Microcoleus sp. K1-B1
CGTCTTAAGTTTAACTCCAATTAGGTAACTTAATATTTTGTTACATAGATTGGTTTTTTCCCGCCTACCTACTTAGTTAGTATTGAAAAACGGCTGTAGCTAGCGCACGGGACGATCGAACTGCTGTACAACTTTCCGCAAGTAAACGCAGTGCCGCGCCCCCTGAGTCGTCGGCGTTGTGAATGCTTCGACTGACTCAACTGTGCCGCCCAAAGGCTCGATCGCCCTTTGCAACTCCGTTTCTTCCTCTACCGTCCAATTTCCACGGTAAAGCACAGCTAAACCGCCATTTTTCAGGAATGGCAGCGCGTATTTAGCACAAATAGAAGCTGCTCCAACTGCTCTAAGAAGTGCTAGATCGTAAGCTTGTTTGTGATGCGGCTGTCGGGCAATTTCATCAGATCTACCCAACAAAGTCGCCGCATTTTCTATCCCTAAAGACGGCACAACAGTTTCCAAAAAAGTAATTTTTTTGCGGGTAGAATCGAGCAAAGTAACTGATAGTTGTGGCAGGGCGATCGCGATCGGCAACCCCGGAAAACCCCCACCCGTCCCAATATCGATCGCTTTCTGCACCGACTCGGCGGCTAATTCGGGATTTTCCGCCGAATTGTGATTAGCTGGCAGCAGTCGGGCAATTCCCCGCAGAGAATCCCACAAATGTTTTTCCCAAAACTCCATTGGCTCAGTAATTCGAGTTAAATTCAAGGATCGATTTCCCTCGACAATTAACTCATAAAGTCGCTGAAATTGTTGTTGCTGCGACTCATTCGGCTGCCAATTCAGCGTTTTTTGCCACAACTCATTCATCTGGGGCAACACAGGCATTGTAATCTGATTCATCTTCTATTCCCACTCTTTTGTAAGCTTTGCAAATTCTCTGCACTTAAAAATGCTTCATAATGCGGTAGACCCGCCCGCACTAACTAATGACTAATGACTAATAACTAATGACTAAGTAGGTAGGCGGGAAAAAACCAATCTATGTAACAAAATATTAAGTTACCTAATTGGAGTTAAACTTAAGACG
>NZ_JAUBSH010000216.1:0-1019 GCF_036704705.1 Microcoleus sp. K1-B1
GTGAGGCTATTTCTGCCCATTCTTGTGCCTTGGCTATGCCTGAGCTCATTCCCATTTTTCAGACCTGAATCCTTACAGCAAAAGAATTAATACCTACATCAATTCCCACAGAACTTTCTCTTTGTTGAACTGGCAAACGTTCAGCATCAACGCAGAAAGAGACCAACCAGTGACTCCCTTCTTTTGAAACCGTAAAAGTTTGGGTAACAAAACTACATTCCAGGGGTTCGTGCAGTCGAAACGTTCCGAGTGTGGGAATTTTGATGGTGTTGCCAGCACAAAGCCACACTTTTCCGTTAGACGAATCCACTGTAAATGATTGCCCGTCTCGGCGACTGGCAAATTTTGGATGACCTGCTTTTCCCGAACGATATCTACTAAACGCATCTTTCAAGTCAATCAAAGCGTTTTGGTAAACTCGACTGGACAACTGGTTCATCCAAGCAAATTCAGGCTGTTTCTTGACGTAGTTAGTGAGAACTTTTTTAACTTCGTTGAGTACCTTTGAGTCTGTAAGTTTCCCCTCACTGTACATTTGAGTCCGCAAGCTTAACCCCATGTTAAATACCACGCGCCGAAATCCTGCGTGTTTTGCCATCAAAGTCGCTTCCCTATTATTCAATTTCAGCGCTCGTTTGACGGTAAACATGGTTAAGTTGTCAAACAAAATTAATTACACAAACAACTAATATGATATAATAAAAATATCAAGTTGTCTTCAAAGATGTTTTATATGTTTTTACTTCGAGATATTAATCCACTTTCCTTGAAATTGCTAAACCGAATTTATCGTGAAAGCAGACATCATCAAGTGCGCCAAAGAGCACATTTTTTAATTTTAGCTTCACAAAATATCACAAATAAGAATTTAATGAAAATCTTTAAAGTTAGTTATAAGACCATGTATAACTGGTTGAATCGATGGGAACATGAGGGAATGCTCATTGGTGACAAGTTAAGGAAAAAGGGAAATTGTCAAGGGTAGTATTTCCATGAGTCTGGGATCGTGGGAAACTTAT
>NZ_JAUBSH010000217.1:0-1017 GCF_036704705.1 Microcoleus sp. K1-B1
AGAGAAATAAGTTTATTGGCTAGCGTTCTGGGACTACTTAGCTCAGATACCCCAAGCAGCGGTTATTGAGCAGTTACATGAACATCAAGGTGCCGATACACTTTTGAATGATGTACAACAAGCACAACTATGGCAAGCGCTACAATCACCTCAAACGGTTGGTGGGCTTTGGAACGGACAGTTCGTTGCAAATTGGATGAGTGAATTATTAGGACATTCAGTTAGTAGACAACGAGGTTGGGAGTATTTGAAGGCAATGAGACTACGTTTGAGAGTACCTCGACCCTCTCATCAGGAAGCCGACTTTAGGGAACAGGAAAAATGAAAAAAAAACTAGCAAAAACGGTGACTCAAGTTCAAGAGAAGTACCCCGACGCCGATGTAGAAATTTTGGACAATCGATGAACATAGAGTTGGGCTTAAACCAATAATGAGACGTATTTGGGTAGATGAATGGACAGTACCCGTAGCATCGGTAAATTGGCGATTTAAATGGTTCTGGTTGTATGGCGAAAGTTCACCCACAATGGGGAGAAACTAAGGCGTGGATTCTACCTTTTGTCAATACCGAAATTTTTAATCAAGTTTTAGCCGATGGAGCCCAAGATTTTGAAGTCGGGGAAAATAAACAAGTCGTATTGACGTAAGGATCAAGGTGGATGGCATACCGCTAAAAAACTTGATGTACCGCAGGGCATTCATATTATAGAAAAGCCATCTCACTCTCCAGAACTTCAACCTGCCGAAAGACTATGGCTACTCACAAATGAGCCTATTGTTAACCGAACATTTGAAAATTTTGATGAATTAGAGGAAATTTTATTTAATCCCTGCCAACAATTACTCCAACAGCAAGACTTAGTTCGAGGTTTGACCAATTTCCATTGGTGGCCCCAAGTTCAGCTTAATTATGGTTATGCTACCGGACATGATATCAGCAGGGAGCATCCCGATTTTGTAAATATCCCAATAAATGATATAATTTTACATTTTTTAAACCAACGGCTTCCCCAAAAA
>NZ_JAUBSH010000218.1:0-1014 GCF_036704705.1 Microcoleus sp. K1-B1
GAGTTACCTCAGTAGATATATTCTTTTTGTTTACTTATCTTAACATAGTTCGGTTTTTTTGCGCCGACCTACTTACCTGTACAAGACAAACGAGTTTTGCCCTTAACCGAAGTCCCAGAAGTGCGTTCGCTCGGTGTTAAACCAGCATAAGCTGCTAATTGACGAGCATTATCGTAATCGGAAACATCGCCAATTTCAGCTAATAATATAGAAGCTGTTAAATCGCCAATGCCAGGAATTGAGGTCAACAAGTCACGCTGTTGTTTTAAATGTGGGTGTTGCTGAAAATGGTCACTAATCAATTGCTTGATTAGTTCTTGCTGTTGTTGTAGATACTCCAAATGTTCTAGAGTCAGGGTAGCAACAGTTGGTGTAGCCGTTTCCAAACGATTACGTTCGCTCGTCATCATTTCTGTGACTGATTCGAGCCTCCGTAACAGGGCTTGTAATTCCTTGACTTCAGGCGCAGTAGGAGTCCATAATGAGGGTTTCATCGCCGCACAAAAACGGGCAATTAATGCGGAATCTACGGAGTCTGTTTTAGTTCTCAGAAGTTCGCTTTTGGCAAACCCTTTAATCCGCGCTGGATTGACGATACTTACCTGAAAGCCTTCTCCATAAAGAAATTCGGCTAAGGCTTCGCCATAAATGCTAGTAGCTTCCATACAAGCATGGAGTTCGACTACACTTTGTTGTTTGAGCCAGTTATGCAAACTCTCAAACCCTTGAGTATTGTTCGTAAACTTCCTGGGTTTAGTTGCACGACCTTCTCTCAGTAATGAGACATGAAAGTCTTTTTTACTGATGTCTATACCTAAGACTGTTGATGTCATTGTTTGCTCCCGATGTACTCCTTTCTATTAAAGAACCTGACAGGCAATTGAATACTAGCCTTGTTAATGCAGGCTTTCTCGATCAGAAGATCGAGAGCCTAAGATACTAGACCTCTTGCGAAAGTCTCAGGCGCTCTCTAATTTAGTCTTTAAAGAAAGTTCATAATTATAAATACCAGCG
>NZ_JAUBSH010000219.1:0-1003 GCF_036704705.1 Microcoleus sp. K1-B1
AGCATTCCTCCGCCCTGCTTAGCAGCGCTGTTGCCGGAAAATGTACTGTTGACAATGCTGATATTTCCATTCTCTCCTGACCACAAACCGCCCCCATTATCTTCAGCTTGGTTATTAGCAAAAGTGGAGTTTGTTACCGTAAGTTCGGTATTTCCGTGACGAATTGCGCCTCCGGAACCTCCAACTCCTGCTAGATCCTTAACAGCTTTATTGTTAATAAATGTGCTATTTTCCAAAACTATCTTATCTTGAAGATAGCCAAATAAAAATCCCGCTCCTCCTTCTCTCGCTCCGATATTGCCATCAAAAACGCTGTTGCGGATAGCAATAGTTCCGGCAACGGGGCCGGGGGTTGCATTCGGCCCCGAAGCATTAGCGCCATCGACGTAAACTGCCCCGCCAACGCCTTTCTCTGTCACGTTGCCGGTGAATTTAGAGTTTTCGATCGTCAGGCTGCCCAACAGGTTATTAACAGCACCGCCGTAGCTGCCTTTGTTGTTGGTAAATTCGCTATCTCTGATAGTTAGAACACCGCCGCTTTTAGTGGCTATCGCGCCGCCACCGCGTTCGGTATTGTCCGCTAGCGAACCGTCATTGCCGCTAAATTTGCTGTTAATTACAGTCGTCGTGCTGCGGAAACCTGTGTAAATGCCGCCACCAAAACCGGCAACATTATTATTGACTTGGCAATTTTCTAAAGTTAAAGTGCTGCTACCTCCTGTTTGAATGCCACCACCGGCGCTAGTTGCCTCACTATTGGGATCTGTTCCAGAAACTTTGCCGTTGGCAACAATCAGGTTTTTTAGAGTAACATTTGTTGCACCTTCTGTGCGGATTACCCGCGAAGCATTGTTGCCACTGATGGTTAAATTGGCTGCACCAACTGCATCAATTGTCAAGTTTTTGTTGATGACAAGTTGACCAGAAGTGAGGGTAATTGTTTGGCCCGCAAGTGTGGAGGCAAATTCAATGGCATCGCCGGCTGCTGCGGAGGCGATCGCAT
>NZ_JAUBSH010000220.1:0-1000 GCF_036704705.1 Microcoleus sp. K1-B1
TATCCTTGCTCTTCGCTGTGCTTATCTCAATGGTCAACTTTCAATTTGATGTATTTGCCAAACTGAGATGCACCCATGGCAAGTGTGTTTAGCTCATCAACTGCGGGATTGCCAATATGCCATTGATGCAGGAGACAGGATTTTTGCCCCAGCGATGAAGAGGTTATTATTAAGGGCTTTTGTTATCCATCGACAACGCGATAGGATGGACGAGGCAAGGCTGGAGCGATATCGCAGCAATTTACGAGAAAGATTAACCAGAATTTTGAGCTTTTCGCCACATCAGCCGGATGGCGTCCGGTTGCGAAAACGCTATGGCGAGCTGATGGATAATTTGTTTTTATTTCTGGAAGATGCAGCAATTCCACCCACAAATAATTCTAGCGAACAAGCGATTCGGATGAGCGTGGTATTTCGCCGTGTGACTAATGGCTTCCGTTCGGAATGGGGTCGAGATTTGTTTGCTGCCGTTCGTTCAGTTGTCAATACTGGCAAGCGTCAGGGTTTAACTGCTTATCAATCTATTCAACAAGCTCTCTCTACTGATGGCTCCCTTTTTTCCCCTAGTTGAGCAATTACCTTATATCCAATAGAAAAATGTATCGGCTCAATAAGTAGGGGTAGCAGAGAAAAAAAAGTAAGCAGAGTACACAAAGTGTCATAAAATAGGACACATGACGCCAAAGATTATTTCAGAAGACAAGTCATCATTGAAGATACTGCAAACCATCGACCCAAAAGGTATTGCAGACGAATCCATGCGTCACACAGTAGAGATATTACTGAACCTAATAGAGCAATTAGAATTAAAAGTCAAAGACTTGGAGTCAGAGAATCAACGGTTAAAAGATGAAAACAACCGATTGAAGGAAGAGCAAGGAAAACCAGACATCAAAGCCAAGTCCAAAGGATTCAAAAGCCAGCGGGTGCATCTCACTTTGGCAAATGTGTCAAAAAAGAGATAAAATGAAAAAGCTAGTAAAATCGTTAAATAAAGATG